>JBDHXS010000557.1:0-4609 GCA_039810845.1 Runella sp.
TGAATTGGTGAATAATGTCCATACCATCATGCAGTTTAAAGCCGAAGAAAAAGGTTTAGGACTTCTAAAAGATATTCCATCAGAAAACCTGATAGTTGAGGGAGATGCCACCCGATTGAGACAGATTCTCATCAACCTCATCGGTAATGCCATTAAGTTTACCGAAAAAGGATTGGTGACCACTACCATGCAATCGGAGAAAGTTGGGGAAAAACTGAATCTGCACTTCACCGTTTCAGACACGGGCATTGGTATTGATGAAGACAGAATGGGTAAGATATTTGAATCATTTGAACAGGCTTACAGTGATACAAGTAGAAAGTTTGGAGGTACTGGTTTAGGGCTAAGTATTTCTAAAAAACTGGTAGAACTGCACAGCGGCAAAATTTGGGTGGAAAGTAAAAAAGGTAAAGGCAGTCAGTTTCATTTTGTCATCCCTTATGCCATAGCTGAAACTACAACTGAAGTAATACCGGCAGAAGATTTAAGTTCCAATATAGCTGATGCACTAAAAGGCATACGAATTTTGCTTGTAGAAGATAATGCTTTCAATGTAGTGGTAGCCCAGGAAGAACTGGAAGATACCATTGAAGGAGTTCAGGTAGAAGTTGCCGAAAATGGACTCATTGCAGTGGAGAAATTAAAATCTTCTACATTTGATGTTATTCTCATGGATGTACAAATGCCCACGATGAATGGATTTGAAGCCACCAAAGCCATCAGAAACTTCGGCAATGAAAAAGCCCATACTCCCATCATTGCCATGACCGCCAACGTACTGAAAGAAGAAGTAGATTTGTGCTATCAAGCTGGGATGAATGATTTTATAGGGAAGCCATTTGATACAGAAGAACTGTTGAATAAGATTTTTAACTTAATAAATAAAATGTCATGAATACAAAAAATGCAACCATTTTCATCGTAGATGATGAGCCATTATTGTCCGAAATGCTAACCGATTATTTAAAGGATCAAAATGCTTCATTCAACATAAAATCCTTTCCTACCGGAGAAGCTTGTTTGCTGTGTTTAAATGAAGAACCGGATGCTGTTGTTTTAGATTATTACTTGAATTCTAAAGAAAAAGATGCCGCAAATGGTATTGATATCCTGAAAGAAATAAAAAAGCGGAACAAGGCGATTCCTGTCATCATGTTATCCAGTCAACAAAGTTATGGCACTGCAACCAAAACCATCATGTACGGAGCGGTTCATTATGTAATAAAAGGACAAGATGCTTTCGAAGAGATTTTTCAACTCATTAAAGCTAATGTATAGATGGTGGACTTAACCTTTTTAAAAAAGTTTACAAAAGGCAATCCTCAAAAAATGAAACGCTACATCTCGTTATACCTTGATGTGGCTCCAAAAACTTTTGAGGAAATGAAACGTAACCTCAAAAATGAAGATTGGGAGCAGCTTCGTATTAATGCACATTCCTTAAAACCGCAAGCCGATTTTATGGGAATTGTCCCTTTAAAAGAGGAACTCATTAAAATAGAAGAAGCGGTGAATATGAATCATCTGGATCGGATTGAGCCGCTATTAAATGCGTCTCTGGCCTTATCCGCTAAGGCTGAGTACGCCCTTAGAGAGATGTTAGAGCAATTTTAAAAATAAAATAGAAGCATCATTGAACAATGCACTCAACGCCAACCTTTCAAAAGATTCCCTATCTTTGAAAGAATAGCTTTTACCACCTTTGCTGCTCTTTGCGTTGAAAACGGAAAAACTTCACTCCTTTCTTCTCCGTAGTATCGCCTGTTGCATGGCGGTTGGGCTGCTTTGGTCTTGTCATCAGCAAAATAAACAAATCTCTTCTTTCATAGGGCCAAACGTAATCAGCACCAAAGGCAAAGTCATCTCTACCGATACCATGCCTGCGCCGCAGGTGCTACCGCTTGGGACACAGAAAGAAGTACCCGTAGGGAAACCTGCGGTGATTCCAATGAAAGAACGCACCAAACCTACCACTATCACCGTTGTAGCGGCGGGGGTGCCTACGGTGGTAGTGCCTGGGCGAGACTCGTTTTTGTTACCCAAAGTTGTTCCTGCTACCCCGAAGATTGTCCCTGCAGGGCTTCCGCAAGTAGTATTGGCACAAGCAGCTTACGCCAAAGATTATAATCCTTACAACTTTACCATTTTTGGACTTTTGCAAGGATTGGTCGAAAGCCAAATCCATACGATGTACCAAGACCGAGCGGGTAATATCTGGTTTGGGACGTTCAATGGCATCTCAAAATACAACGGCAAAACCTTTGAAAACTTTACCAAACAGCAGGGGATGCTGGATAATTATACCGAATCTATTATTCAAGACAAAGCAGGGAATATGTGGTTTGGGTTTCGTGGAGGTGTGTCGAAGTATGATGGTAGCACTTTCACCAATTATACGGTCAACGAAGGGTTGAGCAACAACTACATCTCAAAAATTTTGGAAGATAGTCAGGGCAATATGTGGTTTACTACTCGTGAAAACGGCGTATCGAAACTGGATAAAACTAAGAAAACTTTCACACATTTTACCGAAAAAGAAGGCTTGGCCAACATCGTCCTCTCGGTGATGGAAGACCGAGTGGGCAATATTTGGTTTGGAACGCAGGACAGAGGGCTTGTAAAGTACGATGGTAAAAGTTTGACCCGTTATACCCAACAAGAAGGGCTGACTTATAATAGCATTTTGGGGTTGCGAGAAGATAAAGCAGGTAATATTTGGCTGGCTACGTGGAGTGGTGTTACTAAATTTGACGGACAAAATTTTCATCACATTACGGGCTTGGCGTATGGCTGGGCGGGTGACATTATTGAGGACAAATCAGGCGATATTTGGTTTAGTATGCTGCCAGGAGGGGTGTATCGTCTGGATAAAACAAGACAATTTATCACCCATTTCACCGCTGGTGAAGGGCTGGCCGATAATGAAGTAATTGCTGTTTTAGAAGATAAAACAGACAATATTTGGTTTGGAACCGCCAAAGGAGCTGTCAAGTACAGCAGAATGTTTCGTACCCTCACCCAACAAGACGGCTTGGTGAGCAGTAGTGTACGATGTGTTTATGAAGATCGCAAACATAACCTTTGGGTAGGAACCGAAACAAACGGCGGTGTTTCGTATTTTGATTTTGATAAAAAAACGATTTCAAATTTCACTTCCAAAGAGGGGCTTAGCGACGGAAATGTCATTAGTGTACTGCAAGACAAGGCGGGCAACGTATGGTTCGGCTCGCTGTATGGTTCGTTGACTCGCTTGAATGCCGATGGCAAAACATTCACGCATTTTACCGATAGTGGCCTTTTCATTACTTGCATCTTTCAAGACAAAGCGGGTACTATTTGGTACAGTTCACGGGGAAAAGGAGGGGTATTCCGCCTCGACTTAACCAACAATACCTGTACGCATTTCACCGTACAACAAGGACTTTGCAACGACCAAGTTATCCAGATCTTTCAAGACAAAGCTGGGAATATGTGGTTTGGAACGTTTGGGGGCGTATCTCGGTTAGACAAAGACGGCAAGACGTTTACGAACTACACCGAAAAAGAAGGACTACATCTGGGCATTGTTGAGAGCATCATCGAAGACCAACGGGGTGATTTTTGGTTTAGTACTTTGGGTGATGGCATTAGCCGCCTTGACATGCAGAAGCATACCTACGTGAACTTCACCGAACAAGAAGGATTGAGTAGCAATACCGTTTTCGGAATGGTGGAAGACCGTATGGCTAATCTTTGGATTTCGAGCCGTATGGGACTGAATAAACTCTCCAAAGCAACATTGCAAGCATTAGACACCAACCCAACGGCCTTACCTACGGTTTTATTTAAAAAATATACCCCCGAAAATGGCTATTCAGGCTTTGCCGAAGGAAGATATTATCTTCTTGAAGACCAAAAGGGGCTTATTTGGATACCGATGATGGATAGGCTCACCCTATTTGACCCCAAAGAAGACCGCACCGAAGCCGATGCTCCAATGGTACAATTGACGCACATAAATCTATTCAATGAACCCATCATTTGGAAAAAAGATAGCAGTTTTGTCCTAAAAAATGGTATCCAAGTAGGTAATTTTGATTTTGACCGACTGTCTCAAAACTACAACATTCCAGAGGGATTGAGTCTGCCTTACAACAACAATTTCATCACCTTCGATTTTGTGGGCATCAACACCCACGCTCCCAAGTCTGTGCGGTACCAGTACCAATTGGAAGGCTTAGAGGCGGGTTGGAGTGCGCTTACTTCCCGCTCCGAAGCTTCTTATGGAAGCTTGCCCTCTGGCAACTATACCTTCAAACTCAAAGCCATTAACGGCGAGGGGAGTTGGAGCAAAGAATTACGCTATGATTTCAGGATACGCCCGCCTTGGTGGAAAACTTGGTGGTGTTATCTGCTCTACGCTTTTGCTATTGGCGGAATGACTTATGGTTTTATTCAGTATCGAATAGCCCAAGGAGTGGAGAAAATCAGGGCCTTGGAGACCATACGGGTCAAAATTTCGAGTGACCTTCACGATGACGTGGGCTCGATTTTGTCGGGGCTTGCCATGCAATCGCAGATGATGGCTTTTACCGCCAAGGAAGAGCAGAAAGCGTCTTTGAGCGAAATC
>JBDHXS010000558.1:0-4605 GCA_039810845.1 Runella sp.
AGAGCTTCAAAGCACGGGGCAGATAGAAGTGGCACAAATGGTGCAGTTTACGTCACCGTCGTTCAATTCGGCTAAAACGGGCGTAAATGGCGTAGCCAACTATGCTGACCCTGCTACTTTGCGTGGACTCTCACCCGATCAGGTATTGGTCTTGGTAGATGGTAAGCGCCGTCACCAATTTTCGGGATTGAACTTAAACGTAACAGTGGGTTTGGGAACAGTAGTAACCGATATGAACGCCATTCCGTCGTTGGCAGTAGATAGAATCGAAGTATTACGCGATGGTGCTGCTGCCCAGTACGGTTCCGACGCCATTGCTGGTATCGTGAATATCGGCCTCAACAGAAGCGTAGGAAAGGGTACTTTCAAAACTCAGTACGGTGTAACAAAAGAAGGGGATGGCGGTACGTTTTTGGGAGCGTTCAATTATGGTTTTAAATTAGGTAAAGAGAAAAGCTACTTAAACCTTTCGCTTCAATATCAAAAAGCCAATGGTACCAATCGGTCTGACAACTACAACCCTCGCCCCGTAGAAGGAGGGACTTATACTGGAATTTATTCCAATACTCCCGCTACTGATGAAGCCACGCGCGCATCGCGAGGGGTATGGCCTGCCTATGGTACGTTTCCTGTGGGTATTTATGGCAGCAACCAAACTACTGCCTATCAAGGGTTTTACAATTTAGGCTATCCGTTGGCTAAAAACTGGAATTTGTACAGTTTTGGTGGGATATCTATCAAAGATGTCATGGCTTATGGTTTTTTTCGTGTAGCCACTCCTACAAATGCTAACTCTACCCCCGAAATTTTCCCTGATGGCTACACACCCGAACTTCCAGGTATGACCCGAGACTACTCGACCGTAGTAGGAATCAATCGGAAGCTTAGTGATGGATGGAACCTGGATTTTAGTGCTGGTTACGGTTTCAATAATTTGGATATGTGGGCTCAAAATACTACTAACCCTTCGATGGGGGCACAGTCGCCTACGAGTTTTTATGTAGGACAAAATGCCTTTGGACAAACTACCTTAGAGGCTAACGTGAGCCGTAATTATAATGGATTGATGGGTACAAAAACCTTTAACGTAGCCTTTGGAACGCAATATAGAATTGACAACTTTATTTTGAAACAAGGCTCGCCCGAATCGTTTCAAGTGGGACCTTTGGCTACCAGCCGTGGCAAATTGCCAGGTTCGAGCGGTCGTCCAGGCATTGCCCCTGCTGATGAAACCAACGCCACCCGCAGCAATATCGGGTTTTATGCTGACGTAGAAACCGACATTACTGATAAATTCTTACTCACAGGAGCATTGCGTTATGAAAATTACAGTGATTTTGGTTCTAATGTATCGGGGAAATTGGCATCACGCCTCAAATTGGGCGAAAACTTCTCACTCAGGGGGTCTGTCAACCGGGGCTTTCGTGCACCATCTTTGGCGCAGACTTTCAATAGCGTCACTACTTCTACTGTTCAGGCAGGCGCTATTATACAGACCAAGCAGTTGCCCAACAATGACCCTCGTTTAGCCCAGATTGGTGTGGAAAGTCCTACTGCCGAAACTTCTTGGAACTATAGTTTGGGCGTTACGGCCAAAGCGGGCAGTAAGTTTTTGTTTACGCTTGATGCTTATCAAATTGACATCAAAGACCGTATCATCTTGGCTGAGCGCATGATTGTAAATCAGATTGCTGCACTGCGCCCACTATTTCCAGGCATTTCTGAGATTCGGTTTTTTACCAATCACGTCAATACTACTACGAAGGGCATAGACTTTGTAACGACTTTCAAACATGATTTCAACGCTAAAAACCGTTTTACGGCAAGTTTGGCCTTGACTTTCAATGAAACTAAAATCACTAATCAACGCCCCACACCAGCAGCCTTGCAGGCGGGTACCACAGCACGAATATTGGTGATTGATACGGTGAGTATTAGCTTAATAGAAACGGCACAACCACGTCAGAAAATGCACCTAAGCCTTAGTTATCAAGCTAATAAGATGAATTTTACGTGGCGAACATCGTACTTCGGCCCTGTTACTGCTTGGGAAAAGCCCGCCAATCGTCCGCACATTACACAGACCTTTGCAGGTAAAACCCTCCATGATGTAGTGATTACTTACACTCCTACCAAAACCCTTAACTTTGCCGTGGGTAGCAACAACATAACCAACGTGTATCCTGATCGCGTAGCACGAAACTTCGCGGGCTATTCCAACGGCCAAATTCCGTTTACCCGAAATGCCAATCAATTTGGGTTTAATGGGGCGTTTTATTACCTAAATGCAACAGTGAATTTTTAAAATACATTGGCCTTGTCTGTACCGAAAGTCTGACAAGGCCAATGTATTTTACCAAATAATAAGTACTGTTTCGTATGACCAATATTGTCTTCTTGTTTCTTTGCCTTACATTAGGGGTATTTCTTAAAAAAAAACCATCCCTGAGCAAAGACGCACACTTGGTCATTAACAACCTACTTTTGTACGTTTGTTTACCTGCGGCTACGTTGCTTTACACTTCATCAACGCGTTTTAATGAAGCGTATGCCTTGCCGATACTAATGCCGTGGATTTCGTTTGGCGGGGCATTTTTGTTTTTTCAATCGTTGAAGCGTTTTCTGAAATTTCCTCGCCAGAGTGAAGCTGTGTTGATTCTGACATCGGGCATTCCGAGTGTGTCGTTTGTAGGATTTCCAATTTTTGAGTTATTGTACGGCGAAGAAGGAATGAAAATCGGCGTTTTGATGAGTCAGGCAGGGTCGTTTTTAGTGTGCAGTACTTTGGGAATCATTACGGCCTCGTATTATGCCAATGCTCAAACCAAAAAGTGGGCATTTTTGCTGGATGTACTTCGATTTCCGACGTTTATTGCATTCTGTTTGGCCCTAATTATCAATTTTTCAGGCTGGTCATTGCCTACTTTGGGAGTTGATTTATTACGAAAATTGTCGGCTCCATTTAGCTTTTTAGCCCTGATTTCGATTGGAATGCAAATTGATTTTAGCAGCAAAAATATTCACTGGAAGGCATTGGGTTGGGGGTTATGCTATAAACTGATTATTGCGCCTGCCTTGATATTTGTGCTTTTAGTGTTAGTTTTGAAACAAGTAGGAATTATAGTTGAAATATGTGTACTCGGTGCTGCTCTGGGCCCAATGAATACAATTGCAATTATAGCTTCTAATTACCGATTAAACCCAACCTTAGCGGCTCAAATGGTAGGAATCGGAATTCCTATCTCGCTTGTTATAGTGGCTTTTCTAAACCTTATTTTTCAACTGTTATAAATGAAAAAACTTTTTAAAAACCTCACCTTTTGGGTCTTAACGGCCATTACCTTGGGGGTGTTATTAGGTCACTTTAGGCCAGATTTAGCCTTAATGAAAGTCTTAGAAGAGCCTATAAAGGGGCGTTTCTTAGGGCAAGAGTTGGAGATTGGGGCTACCGTCAGCGAAATGCTGGGCAAGACTTTTATTAGCGTGGTTAAACTCTTTATCAATCCCATCATTTTCTTGACGATTACCCTCGGAATCATTTCGATGGGGGATTTGAAAAAAGTAGGAAAAGTAGGTGCAAAAGCGTTGTTATATTTTGAAGTTGTGACGACCATTGCCTTGATTATAGGGGTAGTCGTTGCTAATGTAATCCGCCCAGGCGATGGAGTTACGACCGATAATATCAAAGGAGGAGATATTTCTAAATACACCAAAACCGCCGAAACCTTTAGTTGGTGGAAGTTTTTTATGGATAATTCTACCTTGCAGGTACTGGTAGTGGCCATTTTGCTGGGCGTTTTTTTGAGTAATTATTCGGGGAGACAGCGGATAATAGATTTTTTGAACCCTATTTCAAAAGCTATCTTCAAGGCACTTCACCGCGTGATGCTACTTGCTCCTATTGGAGCCTTTGGCGGAATGGCTTTTACCATCGGAAAATACGGCATCAAAACGCTATTGCCGCTTGCTAAACTGATGGGAACGGTTTATACCACAATGGCGATTTTTGTGTGTGTAGTATTGTGGTATATTTTAAAGACGGCCAGAGTAGATTTGTTTAAATTCCTGAAATACATCCGAGAAGAATTATTGATTGTTTTGGGTACTTCGTCGTCGGAAGCAGCGCTGCCGTCTTTGATGGAAAAACTCGAAAAAATGGGTTGTTCTAAGTCAGTAGTGGGTTTAGTTGTTCCAGCGGGTTATTCATTTAATCTTGACGGTACCACGATTTACCTTTCAATGGCCGTTATTTTTCTGGCGCAGGTATTCAACGTACATTTAAGTTTAGAACAAATGCTGACCATCATTGGTATTTTGATGGTGACATCCAAAGGGGCAGCGGGAGTAACTGGGAGTGGATTCATCGTTTTAGCATCAACCCTGACGGCTCTTAAAGTGATTCCGGTGGAGGGCTTGGCTTTGTTGTTGGGCGTAGATCGATTTATGTCGGAGGCTCGGGCGATTACCAATTTTATTGGTAACGCCGTGGCAACTGTTTGGCTGGCCAATCATGAAAACGAGTTTGACCGCAAAAAAATGAATTACGCTTTTGGCCACATAGAACAGTTTGAAAATATTGAAACTGATAATTTGGATTAGACTGGC
>JBDHXS010000559.1:0-4598 GCA_039810845.1 Runella sp.
ACGGCTTGTAAAAATAATAGCCGTATGATCCATAATATTAATCCGTTGTTTACGAAAATCTTTGAAAGATATACCCTGAACCTCAATAAAAGGTCGGAAATCAACTTTGAGATTGTATCTACTCGCCAACTCAAAATAAGGGGATTTTTCGTCGGCAGGGCGAGCTTGGGTCACCAGAATACTCTCTACTTTGTTCAATCGGTCTTGCTGCATCAAAATAGTTTCGCTCATATCAGACATTTAGTGGGGCGCCCCCGCTTCTTCTACAGGGCATACCTGACCCCGATGATGAGGGGGATTAATTCGACGATGCAAAGGTAAGAAATTAAATATAAACTTTTAATGGTTGTACTATTGCTAATTGTAAAGAAGATGAGAATAACTCGTAATACATAAAAAATTATGCCTGGAATAATAAGAACAGGGCGTATTAATGTTGACCAATCGAATATATAAAAAGATCCAAGGGCAGCCAGTAAGAGAATACTCGTGTAGAACAGCAACGAAGACTGTATTATTTTAAAATAGTGGATATTAGCGACGCCTTCAAGGCGATACAAAATACCTAATACATATAAACTGAAATATTTACTTATTAATAACGCAAAACAAATAAAAGCAATCTTAAAATAATTGAACCAATTATCTGAGAGTGTTTGTCCTGTCAACAATAATTCTTTTGATGAAAATAGATTATACTGTTTGTCTTGGGTAAATAAGTATAAATAACCTAATTCTAAACTTAACAAGCCTACAAAAAGCAAATTGACTCGACTAAATGGTTTATTAATCAGAAAAGACTCATCCCGGATATTGACCTGAAATAGATCAGGCACACTGTAAATACGTTCAAAAGCACGCGGATAACCATTGAGCAAGAATGTAGCAAAGGCAATCAAAAATAACATACTTAGTACGAAAAAGTCAGAGATAGGCGTTTCATCTCTTGGTTTGAGGTTAAGAAATGATTCTTCTTCAATGGTAATAAGTTTTTCGATAGCGGCTTTTCGGTGTCCAATCAGTACTGTTTTTCCCACCTGACCTGGTGTACCGTAGATAGTTACCATGAGTTGTGGACGCCGATATATTTTATAAAGGCTATCTATTCTCATTACTCGCCATGTCCCCAATTTTAGATTTTCTTGCAAAGAGCCATTAAAAAAGAGATAATTTTCTTTTTCAACATAAATAAGCAGCTCATAATGAAGGTTGCTTTCTAAATCTATAATGGTATTAATGGCTAATTGCGTATTGTGCTGTTCATAGACATAGGGAATATATTCTTTCTCGCGCTGGTCATAAACCAACCATTCCTGACTCAAATCCTTCACCAAAAAGTATTGTTTATTAGGTCCCACTTCGGCATATACTTTGGCGGGAAGCAAAAGAATAGGAATAAAAAAAAGAAGAAAATAAATTACAAATGTTCGGTTTTCCACCTAAAATCAGATTTTATCAAAACAAACAGGCAGCTGACCCACATCGGTAGCTGCCTGCAAAATTATGAATTTCGATGGTATTTCTTAGGCTTTAGCCAATGCTTTCACCATAGTTTCACCGATAAGGGCAGGTGATTCTACTACGTGAATACCACATTCACGCATGATGCGCATCTTAGCAGCAGCAGTATCATCTGCACCACCGATAATAGCACCTGCGTGTCCCATACGACGTCCTTTCGGAGCTGTTTGGCCAGCAATAAATCCTACTACTGGTTTTGTACCAAATTCTTTTACCCAACGTGCTGCATCAGCTTCCATACTTCCACCGATTTCACCAATCATCACAATACCTTCGGTTTCGGGGTCATTCATCAACAATTCAACTGCCTCTTTGGTAGTAGTACCGATAATCGGATCTCCGCCAATACCAATCGCAGTTGTTTGGCCAAGACCTGCTCTTGTTAACTGATCTACTGCTTCATAAGTCAATGTTCCTGATTTAGATACAATACCGATCGTCCCTTTTTTGAAAATAAAGCCTGGCATAATACCTACTTTACACTCATCAGCAGTCATTACACCTGGGCAGTTAGGGCCAATCAAACGACAATTTTTAGTACTAAGGTACTGTTTTGCCATCATCATATCCTTAGTTGGGATACCCTCAGTAATACATACAATTACTTTAATACCCGCATCGGCAGCTTCCATAATGGCATCACCTGCAAAGGCTGGTGGAACAAAAATAATTGACACATCAGCACCTGTTTCCGCTACAGCATCGGCAACGGTGTTGAACACAGGACGATCGAGGTGGCTTTGTCCGCCTTTGCCAGGGGTTACCCCACCGACAACATTGGTACCATATTCTATCATTTGCTGTGCATGAAAAGTACCTTCAGAACCTGTAAAGCCCTGTACAATTATCTTGGAGTTTTTATTGACTAATACGCTCATTGGTGGTTGGTATAAATTGCGTGATTCAAGATGGTTAACTTTATTTTATTCAAGACAGAAGCCAAAAAATTTCCAGTAAAAGTAGGTTTAAATGGAGAAAGTACAAAAGCCCTACTTCAAGAAAAATTTTTAAGACCCAAAAAAACGCCCTATTTACTACCCTAAACGCCGAAATACAAATACCTTATCAAGGCTATAAAATCGTATTAATCATAAAGTATATTAGGTTTCTTACCCACCTTTAGCCTTATAACATTTAATACCGATTGTTACAAATGATTCAATTTTCCAATGCCATTTCTGACGCAGTGTTAGCAATTGTGTGCATCGCTGTTTTTTTTCGTTTTTTTGCTCGCCTTCCGTATTATAATCGAATTCTTTGGGGAATATTTTTAGTGACTACATCTTTAGCAGCAGGGGCGGGAGTGTTTCGCTTCTTAGGCTTTCAACAACTACTCGATACCCACCGCTCCCTAAATACACTGGCTGGAAGCGTCGGCTTGTCTTCTGTTGTAGTAGCTATTTGGGGACTGGTGATGCGTCAAAGTATGTACCGTTCCACGGTAATCTTAACTATTGCAGCAGGGCTTGTTTTGTTTGTTACCTTATTATATCCTACTTTTCAAGTTTTTGACTCAGTAGTGCAAGCTTTAACCATGCTCTTGGTCATGTTGATAGCTGTATTTGGCCTGTTAAGAAAATATCAAAAAGCCATTTGGATTGTGATAGGAGTTATGATTATTGGATTAGCTACCAAAGTAGCCACCAATCATCTGCCCTTCAACCCTACAGACACCTATCATTATGCACTTGCCGCAATGATTCTCTGTTTTGGTAAAGCTGTTTAATCCAATTTGGACATTCGCCAATGTGATAATTTGAAAATTCTTGCTTAAATAACCTGCTTTGCATTTTCTGTACTTTGAATAAATGCCTTTAAACCGCTGTATAATAACAAACACGATAACCCAAAGGCAAATACTAAGGTGATAGCAAACGATAAATGTACTTGATTGGGATCCTGAAAGAGTTTATCGTTAAGTACGCCTACCATGAGTGGCCCCCCTCCTAACCCGATAATATTCACTACAAATAAAAATAAAGCAGAAAAGGTAGCTCGCATAGGAGCAGGTATCATCTCTTGAAGTGCCGCTGTCGCTGCCCCATAAGGAATTGAAGTAACAAAAGAACTCAAAGCCAAAAGTACGACAAATACTCTTAACGGTGCGCTTGTCAAAGTAAAGGAGAGAAGTATAATAAGAGCAATAACTACCCCGCCCGACATACCAATAAACCCTACCCGCATTTTAGCATCAGGATACCCCTGCTTGGTGAGTCGATCACCATAACGCCCCCCCACTAATACACCTGCTGTGGCAAATACTGTAACAATTCCTCCCAGCAACAGTCCAGCCTGTGATTCGGTGAGTCCGTAATGACGCACGAGTAGCGTTGGGACCCATGAAGTAGTAGCATACGAGCCAAATGCCATAAACGCAATACCGAAAAACAGACACAAAATTGCCGTACGATTGGCAGAATAATACACTTTTACTTGTTGGAAGGTGACAGCTGTCTTTTGTAAATTTTGGCGTTGAGGCTCGCGAACAGTCATTGCAATTAATGCTACAATCAAAAAACCAGGCAGACCTACAATAAAAAAGACGCTTTGCCACGGGAAAATTTCACCAAAAAATGGGATACTCCATGTCCCTTCTACATTAATTAGTTTGAGAATCAAAGCTACCAATAAAATAGAAAGCCCCGATCCAAGATATACACCTACATTATAAACTCCCAAGGCAGTACCGAGTTTATGACGTGGAAATAAATCAGTAATGAGCGAATAAGCCGCAGGCGAGAGAGCTGCTTCACCAATACCTACCCCAATTCGGGCCAGAAAAAGCTGATTGTAAGTTCCCGTGACACCACACAAGGCCGTCATTAGGCTCCAAATAGCAATTCCCCACACAATAATCCGTTTGAGGCTTTGGCGATCTGCCATACGGCCAATAGGTATTCCTAAAAAAGTATAAAAAATGGCAAAACTAAAACCAATAAGCAGCCCGACCTGAGTATCGGTTACGCCAAAATCTCGCTTGAGTGGTTTAACAAGTAGGGTAAGTACTTGACGATCAATGAATGATGAGACGTAGGCTAACATCAATACCGCTACTACATACCATGCATAGCGAAGGT
>JBDHXS010000560.1:0-4595 GCA_039810845.1 Runella sp.
AATTTTATGAGTATTCCCATCAATCAAATACCGTTTTAGAAGAATAAAAACCCGCACCAAAACCGCAAACGGAATAGAAAACTCTAAAATATAACGAATCAAACTTTTGTGATTGAGAAAGAAGGGCAGAAAGAAAAAATAATTGAGGTACACCACAAGCATCATAAAAATCACATCAAAAGAAGTGTTTTTGAACGCATCCAGAAAACTCACTTCTTGGCCGCGAATCGGGAATCTGATTTGATAAAAGAAAAATGAGAAATAAACGCACCAAAAAGACAGGTGAAGCAGCAGGATTCGGTGACGTTTGATGAGCGTTTGCATTAATGACGAACGAGTAGTCTTATTACATATTAACCTGATGCAAAATGAATCAAGAATTTTTTAACTAAAGACTGTAAAATTACTTCAAAAGAATTAGGAAGCACTATACTTTGTGCGCCCAGCAAGGTCAATAAACGTTTTTTCTACCTATTCCCCTTTTTTAACGACATTTTGCCCAATTCGCTCTATACTACCGATTTGTCGAATAGTTGGCCGAATGGCCGATTAGAAGCAACCAATTGTAGAAAGTAGTCATACTCATTTGAAACTTTGTCCTTCTTTTGTCAAAAATAATTTTTAAAACAAATCAATTCCAATGAAAAAAATCACCTTAGCAGCAACAGCCCTTTTGGTATCCTTCGCCACTTTTGCACAACAAACATGGAAAGTTGACAAATCACACGCAAAAGTAGGTTTTACCGTTACTCACTTGTTGATGTCGGAAGTAGATGGCAATTTCAAAACATTTGATGCCACCATTACTTCTTCAAAAGAAGATTTATCAGATGCAGTTTTTGAAGTTTCTGCCGATATAAACAGCATAGACACAGACAATGAAATGCGAGATGGTGACCTCAAAGGTGAAAAGCATTTCGATGCAGCGAAATTTCCAAAATTCACTTTCAAAAGCACTTCCATTTCTAAAGTAGCGGATAAAAAATATAAACTAACGGGTGATTTAACCCTCAAAGGAGTAACCAAGCCAGTTACATTTGATTTAGCATTGACTGGAACAGGGATGAACGGCCGCACCAAGAAACCTAAAGTAGGTTTAAAAGTTACTGGTACCATTAAACGTACTGATTTTGGGGTAGGTAGCATGCCTGCCGCTGTGGTAGGCGAAGAGGTAGAACTCAGAGCAGTAGGAGAATTTGAACAAATGTAATTCAGTATCTTACCAATAAAGTTCAGCTCAAAGCGTTCGGCGGTGTCAATCGTCTAACGCTTTTTTGGTTTAATATCACAGTGACTGACGGTTCAAAACCATCGGTCATTTACTTTACAAAATCTTCAAGTAGTCCCTTCTCTTTCACCCGAATCCCTTTATCCGTCATTTCGACAGTGCAGCAGTCATGTACAGGGTCATGGTCAAAAAACAAAATATAATCATTATCTAATGCTTCTTTCAGCAGCGCTTCTTTCTCCTTCATTGTTTCGAGCGGACGCACATCATAGCCCATCACGTAAGGTACAGGAATGTGGGCATGTGATGGGATGGCATCGGCCATAAACACCACTGTCTGATTTTTATAAGCTATTTTGACCATGGTCATTTTCTCAGTATGGCCATCCACATACATCGGCTGTACATTTACCCCAAATGGATTTTCGACTTTGTCCGAAAAATATAATTGACCTGCTTCCTGAATCGGCAGAATGTTCTCGTTAAAAAACGTGGCTTTTTCGCGGGCGTTGGGAAAAGTAGCTGTATTCCAATGCGCTGAATGCGTCCAATACTTTGCATTAGCAAACGTCAGTTCATAGCCTGTATGAGCGGCATTCCACTTCACACCACCTCCGCAATGGTCAAAATGCAGATGGGAAAAGAGTACATCCGTTACTTCATGAGCGCCAAAACCTGCTTTTTCGATTGATTTTACCAAGTCCCCTTCTCCGTGACGGTAATAAAACGCCTGCCACTTGGGGTCTTGCTTATCTCCCATGCCAGTGTCAATGAGCATGAGCCGATTGCCATCTTCCACCAACAAACAGCGCATATTCCAGCTACAAAGATTGTTTTCGTCGGCAGGAATAAGGCGATTCCAAATGGTTTTGGGTACAACGCCAAACATAGCGCCTCCGTCGAGTTTGAAATGTCCAGCATCAATAACGTGTAGTTGCATAATAGTTCGTGATTGCGTAATTGGTTCAAAACAACTAAATTCTCTCAAAACTCGTTATATTTACCGTATAAAAATTATAAGCTATGACTGCTATACTTGTAAATGAGCATATAGACACAGAAAACGAGCCCTTTACGTTGGAATTGGCCGATGAAATGGACGACAAAGCGTTCTACCGATTTTGCCGCCGCAATGACCACCTTCGCTTTGAGCGCAATCCCGACGGAACTATTTTAATTATGCCTAATACAGGAGGAAAAACAGGAATTAGAAACACTAAAATTGTTTCTCGATTAGACATTTGGTCTGATTCATTTGGAGGAAAAGTTTTCGACTCCTCAACAGCTTTCAAACTTCCCAATTTTGCTACGCGCTCACCAGGTGCCTCATGGATTAGTGATGACCGTTGGAATAAGCTCACCGAAGAGGAACAGGAAAGCTTTCCTCCTATCGCTCCAGATTTTGTAGTAGAACTCATGTCGGCAAGTGATAAGCTCAAAAAAGTCCAGGAAAAAATGCACGAGTACATTGAAAATGGGGTACAATTGGCTTGGCTTATTCAGCCAAGTAGTCAAACTGTATTCATTTACCGAGCAGACGGAACGATCAGCAAGGTAATTGACTTTGACACTAAACTATCGGGAGAAAATGTATTACCCGAATTTGAGTTTTCCTTGAAACTGCTGCTCTAAATGCAGAAATTTTACCCAATTTTATATACTAAAGCCTTATAGGTTTGCAAGAGTACAGCGTTAAACCTAAAACCTTAAAGGTTTCTAACCTGAAAGCCTGATTAATGACTAACGATACAAAAAAAATTCTTATTGTAGAAGATGACTCTCGCATTGCCCAGAATATCAGTAAGGGGCTTCGCGAAAAAGGCTTTGAAACTGAAGTTGCTTACGATGGGCTTATTGGAAGCAAAATCGCGGCGGCCAATCACTTCGACTTAATCATTCTGGACATCAATTTACCTTCCATGAATGGCTATGAAGTCTGTAAGAATATCCGTCAACGCGACCCTAATGTCCCTATTTTAATGCTAACTGCACTTGGTGAAGCCGACGATAAAATTGAAGGCTTCAATGTAGGTGCTGATGACTATATCGTCAAACCGTTCGATTTTCGGGAGTTATTAGCACGAGTCAACGTCTTTTTGAAACGTTCGCAATCAGATGCCGACAATGCCAATGGAAACTTATTGAGGGTAGCTGACCTCGAAATCAATGCCGATACCAAAACTGTCATCCGAGCTGGAAATAATATTGACCTGACCCCTAAAGAACTGGCTTTGTTGGAATATTTAGTCCGTAACAAAGGTCGAATTGTCTCTAAAACCGATATTGCCGAAAAAGTCTGGGATATGAATTTTGATAGCGGCACCAATGTGGTAGAGGTATATATCAACTTTTTACGAAAGAAAATAGATCGCGATTTTGAGCCCAAGCTCATCCATACCAAATCTGGAATGGGTTATGTATTAAAAGAAGACAATTAAGCCCATACATCTTGATTTTCAATCACTAAGCCGATAGTCAGCGATACGTTCCTTTTATGTAATCCCGCACTTTGGGGGATTTATTTATGAGAGACAACCATTAACTTGCCACACTTTTTCAATCAAACAATCTTTATTCCATGAAAACCAAAGCTCTATTACTAAGCCTGTTGATGAGCAGCACGGCTTTTGCACAAACCAATACGCCAATTATGAGTGATAATCCACTTTTGCAGCCATTTAATACGCCGCATCAAACACCACCTTACAACAAAATTAAAGTTGAACATTTCATCCCTGCTATCAAAGATGCCATGGCAGAAGGGCGTAAAGAAATTGATGCCATAGTAAATAATCCTGCCAAGCCGACCTTTGATAATACCATCGTAGCACTTGAGAGAGCAGGCGATTTGCTGAGCCGTGTGACTCCCATTTTGTTTCATTTGAATGGCTCTGAAACTACCCCTGACCTCCAAAAAGCAGTCAGAGAAGCCAGCCCACTTTTGACCGAGTATGGCAATGACATTTCACTTAACGAGAAACTATTTGCACGTGTTAAAGCAGTTTGGGATCAGCGTGATAAACTCAAATTGGACACTGAGGGAGCTATGTTACTTGAAAAAAACTACAAATCATTTTCACGTAATGGAGCCAATCTAAATGATGCTGACAAAGAAAAGTTACGTGGCATGAACAAAGAACTATCGCAGCTTTCCATTGAGTTCAACGAACATAACTTGGCAGAAACCAACGAATATGCACTTCAGGTGACTGACGAAAAAGAATTGGCAGGATTACCCGACTTTGTGAAAGAAGGAGCGAAGGCCACCGCTAAAAAGCTCAATAAAGAGGGGTGGGTTTTTACCTTGCAAGCTCCAAGTTATGGGCCGTTTATGCAATATGCAGATAATCGTGAATTGCGTAAAAAA
>JBDHXS010000561.1:0-4586 GCA_039810845.1 Runella sp.
CCGAGTAAGTACATGTCCAATCTGAGTATCACTTGTTTGTTATCTTTATCCTTATCCTTATCTTTGTTGTCCTTTCTTTCTTGCTGGTCAAATCGTAATTTCTTCTCTCTTGCTTCTTCATTATCTTTTTTTTTCTTGTGACCCTGATTGGTCTCGTAGCAATGAGTATGTAAAAAAAAAAGGATTCAGTTCTACTTTCTTTTATTTTTTCAATGTTTTAATTTGTATAAATTTCAAATTATAACTTTTGAAATTCGGGTCATAGTGGCCCTCAAGAACCGGAATGGTGGGCTTGTCCTCAATAAACCAACCATAACTCCGGTAGCTGACGTTGGCGCGTTTGCAGTGGTCCCAAATAAACCCGTCGCGTGGATGGGCGATTTCTTTTTGACCTTCATAGTCATACGTACCACCGCGACCACCGTAGCTCGTCACCCAGTTTTTTTCCACGTAATCGTTGGCATAGGCTGCTGATGACCAGTTATGTCCGTCGGCACTCACTTCGGCATCAACGTAAAAATTATCCAACAGCACAAACTCCCGCGCCAACGCGTGTTGGTTGGGTGTTACCTTTTCGGGAAACAAACATAAAGCGGCATCGCCGTTGCCTTCCTTCATATCGCCCAAAATCTGGTCATACGTGCGGTTTTCTTTGATGATGTAAAAGACGTATTTAATAGGCGACTTATCCCCTACTCTCCTCGGAATCGGATTACCAGCTTCCCCTTCCGACAGAGTTTCTTTGTCTTTGGTATAGGGAGTATTTTCGTAAACCAGTTTGGAATAAACCCCTAAAATATCTTCCTCCGGAAAGTCAATAATGGAAAGTGTTCCTTTAAACAAACCGCCAATGTACTCGGTTTCGTCGCGGTTGGCCTCCGCATTAGCCCCTTTATACTGAGGAGATTTGGAACGATTCGGATTCGGGCCTTTGGGATTGGCAGCCGAAGAATACCCTTTTCCATTCGTGACCCAAATTTGATTGTTGATGACCTTCAACGACGTTGGATACCAGCCCGTTGGCACAAAACCCAACGAACGGCTTTTGCCTTTTTCAGCCACGTTAAAGACCGCCACGCAATTATTATCGGCATTGGCAATCAGCAACTTAGACTCATCCGAAGTGAGTGCCAAAGCATTGGGCGTACTGCCCACGGGCGCATTGGGATACAGCGATGCATTAAGGGTTTCGGTCACCTGTTGCTTGGCCAAATCAATCATCATCACGGTGTTATCGTTGCCGCAGGCTACGTACAGGTATTTCCCGTCGCGGGTTTGGAGCAGATCATTGGGGTTTTTGGCGGTTGGAATATCGGCGATAGTTTGCAATGTTTCAGTATTCAAAATCCGCACCGCACTTCCTTCCCACAGACTGACAAACAGTTGTTTTTTGTCCTGCGACAACTGACACGCGTAGCCTTTAAAACCCAAGCTGATGTTTTTCAACACTTTACGGGTTTTCAAATCACATACGTACAGCGAATTATTTTCTTTCGTAACAACAAATAATTTCTGTTGTGCCTCATCAATGCAAAGCCCAACGGGACCGATTTTCTCGGGCCAGGGTTTGCCCAAGACGATTTCGTCATCGGCTTTGAGTTTGTTGTTTTGGAGTTGAAAAACCAGAATTTTATTGTCATTCCCGCCCGACGCATACAGCGTTTTTTCATCGGCACTGAACGTGAGCCCGTAGTAGGCTTTGGGCACAATCGCATCGTCCAACATCTCCTGCGTAGCCACATCAATCAGGGTGATACTGTGCGTTTTTTGTCCGTTGTTGGTGACCGCCGCGTATTTTCCCGATGGCGAAACCACTAAGTTGAGCGGTAAATCATTGAGAGACAAACTTTTATGACCAGCAGGAGTTAATGACCATCCGTTGGGCAATTTGATCCGTTTGGAAGTCAGCATTTGGTAAAATTGAGCGCTTTCGGAAGTACTGCGATTCTGCCGCTGACATGAATTTTCCAGTAAAAGAAAGGCACCGATGAGGCATAGAAAAAGGCAGGATTTAGTGGAAGGTTTCATCTGATTTGAATTTTTACAAAGATGTCAATTGATTAGAGAACCAAAGAAAGTAATACGTAAAGTAATTGTTAACCATAAAAGACTTATGTTAATAATTACTACACAAATGTTTACTAAATTAGCAGTGATTTTTTAAGAGACAACCATATCATGGTTTGAAAAAGCTAAATTCCCCTTATTTGAAACATAACCTTCACGTAACTTGTCCAGAGATAAAAGTCAGTAATTTTGTCACCATACCGTTTTCTTTAACAATATGTCTAAACTTTCCTTCATTGTCTGCACATTTGGTATGATTACCCCCTTGGATTCGGTCGTTGCACAACGCAATGATTCATTAAACATCAAGCAACTGAACGAAGTGGTGGTCACTTCTACCCGCAGCGAAAAAACTGTTTTTCAAACCCCCACCCTGATTTACGCCATTGGTCAGCATGAAATCAAAACCTCGCAGGGGCGTACCACGCCTGAGCTTTTGATGAATCAAATGGGCGTGTTTGTCCAAAAAACCACCCACGGTGCCGGCTCACCTTTTGTGCGCGGCCTGACAGGTAATCAAACCTTGCTGCTTATCGACGATATTCGCCTCAACAACAGCACTTTCCGCTACGGTCCCAATCAATACCTCAATACTATCGACGCCTTTACGCTCGGGCGCGCCGAAGTATTGCTCGGCACGGGTTCTGTTCAATATGGCTCAGACGCCCTGGGTGGCACCATTCAGCTTTTTACCACCAACCCGCAGTTCAATACGGGATTCGGCGGACGGGTGCTGGGGCGGTGGGTCAGCGCAGGGATGGAGCAAAGCGGCCGCGTGGAAGCACGCTATGGGGGCGCGAATGTTGCCATACAGGCGGGTTTTACCAATCGTCGCTTCGGGGATTTATTGGGCGGAAAAAATACGGGTTTCCAATCACCGTCAGGGTATAAAGAGCAGGATTTTGATTTGAAAGCAAAGGTAACTATGGGCCACGGGTGGATGGCTACCTTGGCACATCAATCCGTCAGCCAGCGCAACGTAGAAGTATTTTTCAGGTACCAATTGGAAAACTTCAAAATCAACCAATTTGACCCGCAACGCCGACAATTGACGTATCTTAAATTGGAAAACCAACGTGAATCCAATTGGTTTCATCATCAAACCTTTACCGTGTCGCGACAGGCAACGCAGGAAGGGCGTTTAAGCCAAAAAAACGGCACCACGTCACTGCGCTCCGAAAGTGACAAAGTTCAAACCTGGGGCTTGATGTACAATAACCAATCAAGTTTTTTACGGGGTTTGCTGACGCTGAACTCGGGTATAGAACTCTACCGCGACAAGGTCAACAGTGAGCGATACGACGAAAACAACACCACCCTCCAGCGCACCTACAGCCGAGGCCTGTACCCCGACAATTCAACCTTTTTAAACTACGCCGCTTATTCCATCGTAAGCATAAACTTAGCCCGGCTCAATTCCGCTTTTGGCCTGCGTTACAACGGCTTTGTGATTGACATTCCCGACGCCACCATTGGAGACAGTCGCCTGACTCCTGCCGCGTTTGTTTATAATTACAATCTTTCCTATAACATTGGAAAATCCTTCGCTCCCTACCTCAACATCAGCACCGGATTCCGTGCTCCCAACATCGACGATTTGGGTACGCTCGGTATCGTTGATTTTCGATATGAGGTGCCTACTAACAATTTAAAACCCGAAAAGTCAACTACTTACGAACTGGGTTTAAAAGTAGCGACCAAAACCATCGGCCTCCAGATGGGTTATTATTCTACCCGTCTCCAAAACCTGATTACGCGTGTTCGGATGCCGAATGAACAGGTCAACGGCATCAATGTCTATCGCAAAGAAAACGTCGAGAAGGCCTATATCAATGGGTTTGACGCCAAGATTCACGCCAATCTGCTTTCGTCGCTACAGTTATATGGCAATATTTCGTATTGCTTTGGTCAAAACGAAACCAAAGCCGAACCCATGCGCCGCATCCCACCCGTCAATGGTCGTTTCGGGCTGAATTTCAACAAAAACAAAGGTTGGATCCGTCCTGAGTTTTGGTTTGCAAGTGCGCAGGAACGCCTCGCCCAAGGCGATAAAGACGACAATCGGATTGCCAAAGGCGGCACTCCGGCCTGGAACGTATTCAACCTGAATGCAGGCTATAACTTAAAACGAATCAGCCTGACCGCCGCTGTTCAAAACCTGTTTGATGAAGATTACCGCACCCACGGTTCGGGCATCAATGGCTACGGCCGTAGCCTGTGGCTTACGGCCGAATTCAAATGGTAATACATGTGATTTGACTGACAATTTCTAACCCTTTTTCCTATGCTGCGCACTCTCCTTCTTTTATTTTTGTATGGATCATTGAACCAACTCAGTTGGGCACAACCGTGGCAAATCTCGGCTCCAGCGGGCAGTGAATACGTCAAAATCGACAAAAATGGTGTAACGGTTTTGCCCAATGGGCGGCTGATTACTCCTTTGGGCAAACAGATTATGACTGCCCCGCACCCTTACGGATTGGTCATGAGCAAAAACGGCAACATAGCCGTCACGGCCA
>JBDHXS010000562.1:0-4568 GCA_039810845.1 Runella sp.
TAGAAATCACCCGATAATGTCTTTCTAAAGTACTCATAAGTGCATTTTCAGTAGTTGGAAAATGGCTTTTGAGTGCTTTTAAAAAATATTTTTTATAGCGGGCCATTTCTCAGTGCTTCACCTTTTTATATTTTTCAACAATCACCCGGTCAATACCCAGTTTTTCAAGCTTTTCTACGCCTCTTTGAGTTAACGTATCATTGGAAATCTTAACTGTAAAATCAAACTTATGATTTTCCCATTCTCGGCTATTAAAATATTCCAAATGCTCCGTGTAAATACTATCTATCAATGTATAAGCCCCTCCTCCAGCCGTATAGGCAGCCGTAGTAGAATCTTTTCCGCCTTCTAAATCGTGACTCAAAAAAGCAAAATGAGTGGGATTAATAATCTTTATCATTTTGAGCTTTGTGTTAAACGTCGAAAAGGTTGAATCCTTTTCGGTACTTGTGGCCGAAATCAACTCCCAAGTACCAATTATCGAAGACTCCTCTTTCTTTTTATCTGTACCACATGCAGTAAAAAGAGCAATAACAAAAACAAATACAATGCTTAATTTCATATTTTTAAAGGATTTATCAAATAATCTTTCAGTGAGCTTGCTCGTTTTTTATTGAAATGAACGATGACAGAAGTGCCAAAAGCAGAACCCACCCCAAAGGTTTTGGATGCGCTAAAATTACATTTTTTCCTACTATTATTTAGTTTATACAACTTTTCGCTCCCTTCACATCGCTTGATTTTTTTAAAACAAAGTACTCGATGATTCGCCCTGCAATTGTAAAATTCTGTTAATCAATCTTTGCGACAAAGCGATACATTTTGCAATTTTTCAGCATGTAGCTCAAAATTATACGGTATCCAATGCGGCAATTTGAGGCTTGTAAGCCTCAGGCATAATCATATTTTTGAGGTAGTTCTCTATTTTCAGTAATCTCAGGAACTTGTAGGTGATAATTGCTGATGTCAAAAATGGCACCTTGCCGAGTCCAAGAAGCCTGTTGACCCTTTTGGGAACGACCAAAATTTGAGCTTGCTTGAGAATAAAAAATCGCCCAATGCCTAAATGTTGCTTATACTGACGATATAAATCAAGAGTAAAATCACTCAATAGTAAGTTCTCTTGAATATGTTCATACCGCATTTGTTGCCAGTTATCAAAGGTTTCTGGCAAGCCGCCAATGCCCATTCGAGCGCCTACACGATAAAATACGTCAAAGGTTTCTTCTTTTTCGCGTCGGGTCATTTTTTGCTCCATCAATTCAAAAGCACGAATAGAATAGTCTATGAGCATAAATAACACATCACGATAAGCCCAATCAGGGATTTGAGATGCTCTTTTTTGCTCCACCGCCTGATGGATGGAAGTGATTTTATCAATGGCACAAAGAGCCTGATTGTACTCCGCAAAAACAATTTGGCGAGCATAGGTTACGGTTGAAAATAAACGTCCCAACGGATCAGAAGGTAGTTTTCCCGTAAAATAAAGCCAATCCACGGCCTTATTTAAGGCAAATTCAGCCGATGCCCCTGCAAAAATTAATAGAATCGTATCGGCTTTTCCCCATATTTTTCTGACGACAGAATCAGATGCGACAAAGTAGTTCATTTAAAAACTAAATTAAAAGTACTTTTTTTTACAAAGTAAAATAGAAGTAGTGAATTTGTCAAGGTAAAAATTGACCTCAACGATAACACAATCCTTCCGTTAGGGATGTTTATAAATTAAATTTACTCTCCAAAGAATACACCAGTGGTATCTCGAAGTGGTTGGTGAAGTAATAAGCGATATTTTTTGTATTCTTTCTCAGAAAAATATTACTTTGCTGCTTTACATAACCTATGATGAACATCCTGACTTCTTCTAACTTACTTACGCGTGATGCGTACGTGCAAAATTGGCGTAGTACGTACCACCACTTACTGAATGAGTATGAACATTCACATCTTTCGTTCATTCCTCAACTATTGCCTGAGTTTGCCACAAAATTTGATGCGTTTCAGGTTCTCGATATTCTCCAAAAAAGACTGGGGATAGAAACACTTGTTCGAGCAATCAATCCCAACGAAACGATTGCTTCGCCAATGACACAACAAAACGATAGTAAGTGGCTCAAAAATTCGAACATGGTGGGCGTGAATGTCCGCACCATTGGGAGTTTTTGGAATGTGGTAGGTTATGCCCTTACCCTGCCCAAATTCCACGATTCTATTCATCTGCTACCTATCTGGGAACCTGGTGTAGTAGGAAGTTTATATGGAAAAGTGAGTTGGAATATTAATCAAGAGTTTTACAGTTGGCAGCTTCAACGCGCCCTACCTTGGCTGGATAGTGTCGATAAACAACTCAAAGTAGTTGTAAATCTACTTCACGCGTTGGGTAAGACTGTGGGCTTGGACGTCATACCTCATACCGACCGTTTTTCGGAAATTGTGCTGATGCACCCGCGTTTGTTTGAGTGGGTACGCCGCGATGGTGGACGGCTTGTTGATCATTCAGAAAACGTTTGGCAACAAGTGGAAGAAATCATTTGGCAACATCTACATCATCGCGGCACTGCCGATGGTAGCTGGCTAACCTTTGGAAAAGAAGTACTTTTTGACCCAATGGTACCGCTTCTTTCTGACAAAAAACGCCAAGAAATCATCTTCGGTTTTGACCAACAGCAGCGCCTCTATCGACGCCTTGAACTAATGCAAGTCTTAGTAAATCAAGGCTTTGAGACACTCCCCATGACCATGGCTCCTCCCTACCGAGGACTGCACATTAATCCCGAGGTGTTTGTGCTCGACGATCGGGGGACGCCTTGGTATCAGTACGAATTCGACCACCCCCAAGCCATGTCGCGGGTATTTGGCCCGTTGACCCGTTATCGTTTTTATCATTCCAAAAACGACAATCAACAGTGGGAAATTGACTTTGAACGCCCCCATTTGGCCGCCTGGCAGTATTTTACACGCAAATACCACGAATGTCAACAACAGTTTAATTTTGATTTTATGCGTGGCGACATGGCACACGTCCAAATGCGGCCTGATGGCGTACCTCCTACCACAAATTCTTTCTATGACCCACTCCGCGCCGTAAAGAAATATGTGCAACAGCACGGCACTCCCCACTTTGCTTTTTATGCCGAAACCTTCATCGCTCCCCCGAACGTAATGGGCTATGGCAACGAACTCGACCACCTCGAAGCCATCGAAGCCGACGCCACTCTGGGCGATTTGCAATCGTCAGTAATTGGTGAGAGTATCTTTATGCAGCGTTTTGCAGAATATGACCAGTTGCTTCGTACACGGCAGTTTGCTCCGAGTTTTACCATCATTACTGCCGACAAAGACGACCCTCGTTTTGATGAGTTTTACAAAACAGGCAACCTTGTTCGCTATTTTGTAGGCTTGTTTCTGGCAGATATGCCAAGCTATTATAGTTTGGGTTTTGAAGTACGTAACCTGCACCACGAACGCGGCAAAAACGAAGAATACACCAAACTCTACGTATTTCAAATTCACGATGACACCGAAACCGATAAAGTAACCCACGGGCCATTTGTATGGGGCGAGAACATGGAGCAGTTTCAGCAGCTTACTCAGCTTCGACTTTTTGCGGAATCCATTTGGGAAGAGATTGCCAACCAAGAAATTCGTTGGATACTACCGCCCGATGCCACCGCTCAAAACAAGCTCATTGCTTGGACGTTGGCCAACCAACCTACGTATATTTTTGTAGCTAACTTGGATACCGAACACGAAGCTGAACTAAAAAAAATACCACTGAAAGGCTATCAGATTGTATTTCAAACAGTTCCATCTCTAAAAGTGAAAACCCATATAGCCCCCAACAGTGGGCATGTTTATAAAATCAAAAGCTAAAGAAAAGCACATTTATGAGTGGTCTGACCATTTGTCAGGCCGCTCTTCCAATCAAGGACTCATTTATTTCAAAAAAGCTTTTATCTTCTCCCAAAGAACCTCCACCGTTTGATTGGCATCTTCCGAAATTCTCAACCCCAAAACCCCTCCCACAAAAACGCCCACAATGACGATTGATTTGGCAACAATGCCCATTAAAACGAATCCAATACTATCGTTAGCAACGGAAATCAAGCGAGTCATTCCATACGTAACTACCAGTAAAGCAGTCACTTTTAATGTATTAACGGTAAAAGGTTGTAAGCCAAATTTAGAATAGATGAACCAAAACTTAATCGAATTATAAATCGTAAGAGCCACCAACATGGCCAAGGCCGCACCGTTGAAACCATAGAGGGGAATCAAAATTGCGTTAGCCATAATGAGCATCACCGTTTGGAATATATAAAAGACAAGGTCATAACGGTAATATTTTGAGCCAATCAAAAGCTCTGAATTGAGCCCCGTTGCCATGTCAACCACTCTCCCTAATCCTACAAAAAGTACAACCCATTTTCCCTGCTCATACACGGTTGATTTAGGTATAATTTTGAAAATACTGTCAATGTTGCACCAAATCCCCAAAAACAATAAACCGCCGATAATCAACAAGTTGAGCGAAGATTTTCGATAAATTTCGCCAATATGTGCCATGT
>JBDHXS010000563.1:0-4561 GCA_039810845.1 Runella sp.
TTTGTTTTTTCTCGTGTAATTTTTTGAAGGTATTAGAAATAATACGCTTTCATATGCAG
This sequence comes from Runella sp., assembly GCA_039810845.1. Classification (GTDB taxonomy): domain Bacteria; phylum Bacteroidota; class Bacteroidia; order Cytophagales; family Spirosomataceae; genus Runella. The sequence goes on from JBDHXS010000563.1 coordinate 60, forward strand.
AACACCCATTTACTTCACCTGAATTTTTAAGCTGAACAGCGATATCTTCATTTATGAACGTGCTTTTTATTCTGGTATCAATGATAATCTTGCCGAGGCCCTTACTTTCGCTTATACTCTTTAGGTTAAGGTCTATCTCATAACTTCTTGAAAAAGTATTTACAAAATTTACTATATTTTGCTTTTGCCGGTAAGACCCACCCGAAAGATTGAAAGGTAAATGAGGAACTTTTTTTCCAAAAGAAACGGCCCAGTCTAAGAGCTTAGAATGCCTAATTAGTTGCTCTTTACCACCAGTGGCAACAACTATATTTTCTGGACCTCGTAAGTGGTAGAGAATTTCTTTTTCGTAAACATGAAAGTCTTGAGATTCGTCAATTACTAATAATTTAGACCAATTTGTACTCCTCTTCAATGATTTTACTTGCATTAGAAAATTCTCAAAAGGTATTATATCTGAACCCTCAAAGTAGATATCTGTTTTATACAAAACAGAAAGCAAATCATAACGGTTTTTTATGTCAAATTCATCATAAAATTTACTACTATCAGAGATAGCCATATAAATATTTTCTAAATATTTATAGTAATCTTGAATAAATGAGTTAGTTCCAACATTAGACAAAAGTATCGACCTCTTTTTTGCCAAGTATAAATTAGTAATATTATCAAAGTTCGAAAAATCTTTTTGTCCATCTAAAAATTTGACAAATTCCCTAAATTCCTGATAATCCGCTTCGTTTCTCAATTTATGAGGTAGCGAAGTTAAAAACTCAGTTGTATTTAGAAAATAATTTTTATGAAAGTAATCATAGAAATGGTTTTTTAACTTATAGATTCTTTGGCCACAAACTTCCAATAACTCTTTAATACGTTCATTATTCAAAATTAGACGAATGCCTAATTTTTCTGAAAGTTCGTAAAAGAAGCGATGTACTGTTCTAAGAGAAACTTTTGGGTCACCATAAAAGCCAAAATTTCTTAGTGACTGTTTTATATCAAAAATTAATAAATTATTGAAAGTAAGAAATCTGACTTTTTGATTACTTTCTGCTTGTTTGTACATTATTCGTAATAAAGTCAGTGTTTTTCCAGTGCCCGCTTTGCCTTTAATAACTGTTAAGGACTTTCCTACATTATCATATATATTGTCAACTATTTTATTTGATGTTGATATTCTATCAAGCTTCCTCTTTGTTAGAATACCGTTTGTAAATTTTTTATTTGTTTCATTGATTATATTCTTAAGTAATTTGAGAAGTATTTCATGGTTAAGGGCTTCTGAATAAGTCTTTTCAAAGGCATTTATTCTGTATTTACCTCCATACTTATCAATATATTGATTTGCGGCACTCTCAATTATATATTTAGCTGTTAAGTCTTTATTAATTAACAACTGCGGACTCGTAAACTGAATATGATTTATTGTACTAAATTGATAGCACATCGAAGATTTTATACTTGTATAAAAGGAGCAAAATTCTTGAAATTCTGAATTATTAATCTTTATTGAATTAACATAATCAAATTCACTATCATTTCCATATAGGTACTGATTGTTAGCATTACATACGTCATTATCAAGAATCTTTTTATTTAGAAAAACTAAACTATCGATATTGTAGTTCATTCCATTTCTTTTTATTCTTAAAGAACCACCTTGCTTGTGAACTACAATAAAGAAGATATAGTCTATATGGCCTGTCATATTGCCAACGGATGGGAAATTGGATACTATAACTATTGTAGCATTGTGAACCGTCGGAGCAAGATACATTTTGAAACTTTCCTTGAGCTGCTCAACTTCACCTAAATTTTTAGAATTTGTGTTAATGTCAAATATTTGTAGCATCAGATTTAGAAGGGTTTAATTAGAAACTCGTTTTATAACTTATTATTTTTAGACCCCTTCGGGGTGACAAAGCAATGAATTAATGGGTTTTTACCGCAAAAACTCCACCTTCTCCCCAACCTTCAAAACCGCATTCGTGGCTAATTCATGCACTTTTTTGTTTCCAATCTGTATGGTTTGAACGGGTAATTGCCCGTGCAAAACGGTGAGGGTGGTTTTGAGTTGCGTGCCTTGTTTTTGCTTCGTGCAGGTGCCCCACGCGTAGCCGTTGGACCAGAAAAACGTGCCGGGTTGGTCGTTGAAATGAAGGCTTTTTTCAACGCCTGAGTAGTGAAAACCGCTCAACGCCAGCGTGGAAGCCCAGCTGATCATGGCGCGGGCGTAGTGGTGGCCGCATTCGGCTTCGTCGAAGGGGCTGCGCTTGGCACCGTCGTAGCGGTAGCGGATGTTTTGGATGCATTTGAGGCCGTCGTCCGTCATGTTTTCGTAGAGCATACCGATGGCGGCGGTGTATTCAAAGCCCGTCATCACTTCGGCAAAATACGGGAACGGCACCGTGGGGCGGCCTTTGGGCCAACTTGCCATGAGCAATGCGGGCTCGTTGGCCAGGGCGTAGGAGCGCATGTTGTTGAAATGCTCCGTGAGCGAGGCGCGGTAGTTGTATTTCAAAATGGATTTTAGCGAGGTCTGCACGTTTTGTGGTTTCACCAAATAGCCCAAGCCGCACACGTGCGCCATGAATTGCCCCACCAATTGATCCACCAAACAGCCCTTGGCCAACTGAAACGGTGGAAAATCGCCCTGAATGCTGTTCCAACCCGACATCGTGCCCTTCGCAAATTTGCGTCCTACGGGCGAAATGACCTGTTGCTCGTAATATTCCCCGTTGAACAACTGTTGGTCGGCCCACGTACTACCGCTTTGAAACAGGGTTTTGCATTGCTGCGCAAAAGCGTCGTCTTGCATTGCTTCGGCCATTTTTTCGGCGGCTTTCAACGCGCCCAAATACCAGATCTGCATCTGTGGATTGGGCCCGAAATATTCCACGTCCATCGTGTTATGCTGCGCTCCGTCCATGACGCCGTCGAGGTTGCCGTCCCAGCCGTCGGGCACCCACGCAAAGGCCAACGCGCGCTTGATCTTTGGCCAGTTTTTTTGTAAAAAATCGGTATTGCCCGACAGTTGCCAATCGCGGTAAAACTTCATGATTGTGCCCATTTGCCCGTCGGCGGCGGCCATGCCGTTGCCCGCGCCTTTGTTGAGCGGCAGACCCACCCGAAACTGCATGATGCCCGAGGTGCTGTCGAGGGCGTAGTTAAACTCCACGTCGCGCATGGTTTGGGCCAAGTCACCGAACAAAAAGGCTGTGGCCTGCTCGTAGTTCCACACGTGCGTACACGAACCCGCGCAGGAGCCTTCGCTGTCCATGACGCCCTCCCAGCCAAACATCCGCCCGTCTTCGGTGCGGAACACGGTTTGGGAGCGTAACGTGCTGAGATTGAACAGCGCCGCTTCTTTCACGGCTTCGGGATAATCGCTTTTCAGGAAGCTGTTGACAAATAATAACGTCTCGTTTTCGAGTTGGGGCAGTTGCGGCACGGCCTTTTCGGCCACGTCCCACGCGTCGGCGTAGCGGGTAGTGTAGTAGTTGCCCACACGCTCTTTCGACCATGCAAAGCGATTCGGGAAATGCCAGGTGATAAAAAACGTAAACGACTCGGTTTGTTTGGGTTGAATCGTTTTCTTCACGGCCAACGACGCCATCGGGTCTTCATCGGCGACGGTGGTTTTTTCGGTCAATTTTCCGTCGTCCGTAAAATCGTCCCAAAAATCCAACAACGCATTTTCCCAGGCGTTGGATACGGAAGACGTGCGGTAGCTGACGTCGCCAAGGGCGTTGGTACTCAACGCAATCGTCCCCCAAGCGGGGTCGGCTTTGTCCACACCGTCGGAATACATAAAAATGCCTTGTCCTGCTTTTCCCTGCCGAAATTGATTTTTATTCTGCTTCGCGCCCGACGGATTGAACTCTCCTTTCCACGATTTGGAACCTTTGGAACCGTCTTTCCCCACAAAATTCCGCATTGAGCCCGCCACCGAAACCGTCAACGGTTGGTTGGAGGTGTTGGTCACTTCGTAGGTGAGGGCTGCCATCGGAATCCCGCTGCGTTCGGCATCGCCGGGAATGAGCGGATTGAAGGCTTTGATCTGAACGCTGACGGGCAGTTTTTCGTCCGATAAATTCACCTGACCAAACGGATACGCAGCGTCGAAACTCGCTTTGGAAAAACGCGGCAGACCGTGATGGTCCACGGGCCGCCCTTCCATGTGCTGGTACTCGTGCGTTTCGAGCGGGCCGATGAGCGCTTTGGCTTGGGCATTTTCCGTTGGTTTTTTGACGTAAATGGCGAAAAACGGCGCCATATTGCCTGGCAAGGTCGTACTGAATCCTTTTCCCGGACGGTTCATGATTTCCCAGTCCTGCAACTGCCCGCGTCCTCCCAATGACACAGTCCCCGTGCCAATGCCGCCGATGGGAATGGCGATGCGCGTGAGGTGTTGTTGGTCGTAATGTTTTAAAATGGGCCATTTTTGTGGCTTCCAAGGCGTTTGGGCGAGGGCTTGGGTGGCGAGGCAGAGGAGGAAAAGG
>JBDHXS010000564.1:0-4559 GCA_039810845.1 Runella sp.
AAGGCGAAGAAGGCGTGTTTGTCAGCGCCAACGACTGGATTAAATTAACTGCCGGGCAATTATCGCCCTGGATGCCCGCCGATTTCATCGCCTTGGGCACCGATGGTTTTGGCTTGTCTGAAAGTCGCGAAAACCTGCGCAAGTATTTCGAAATCAGCCCGGAATATATTGCATTTGCGGCAGTACGCCTGCTTCAGAAGCAAGGCAAAGTGGCAGACAAAGCCGTGTCGGCATTTGTAGAAAATATACTGTATCTCAACGACAAACTTTCGATTACACCTGGCCTTCGTTATGAATACATTTACACGACGGCGGATGGGTTTTATGGAACGATTTTACGGGATTTAGCAGGAAATATTATCAGTTCAACCCGTACCAACGAACGCCGCACCAACGGGCGTCAGTTTGTGATTGGTGGTATAGGGGTTAGCTTAAAACCTACGTCAAGGGTGGATATATATGCCAATGTTTCGCAAAATTACCGTTCTATCACGTTTAGCGACATGCGCATCACTAACCCTTCGTCGGTGATTGATCCCAACATGAAAGACGAGCGGGGCTATTCGATGGATTTGGGCGTACGAAGCACGCAAACGACACTGTATAACTATGACATCAGCGGGTTTTACTTGAATTACAATAACCGCATTGGTGAAGTACAATTTTATGATGAAAATCAACGGGTTTTGCGCCGTCGTAGCAACATCGGGCAAGCCATTATTTATGGTTTAGAATCGTACGGAGAAGTGGATGTTTGGCGGGTGCTTGCTCCTAATTTGGCGAAAGCGAGTGGGGTACTATTTGCTAATGTTGCCGTCATTCGTTCTAATTATAAGGCAAGCGAGATTGCGGGAGTCAAAGGCAAACAAGTAGAATTTGTCCCCAAAATTAACCTCAAAAGTGGGCTTCGGGTAGGCTATAATCAATGGAAAGCATCGTTTCAATATACCTATCTATCGGAGCAATTTACGGAAGCAACCAATGCCCGTGACGGTGGTGTGTCGGCGGTGGTTGGTATTATCCCTGCTTATACCATTTTGGATGTAAGTGCTTCCTACGAATTTCGCCGTTTCCGAATAGAGACGACAGTGAATAACTTGGCCAATCGCGCCTATTATACTCGTCGCGCCACGGGGTATCCAGGCCCAGGGATTCTTCCTTCCGACGGACGGAGTGTTTACGTTACTGTACAAGTGAAAATATAGGTTAATCAGGCAAATACCCTACCTTTTTCGCAGCGAAGAAGCTCGAATGACCAAGTTGGTTTTCAATGTTTTGGTTACTGACTGCGTGTTTTCGTTGGGTTTTTTGATAAGTTTAATGAGCAGTTCTGCGGCCGAACGACCCATTTCAAACGCAGGTTGTGCCACCGAACTCAACGGCGGGTTGAGCATGGCGGCCATGGGTAAATCAGAGAACCCAATCAAGGCAATGTCCTTGGGCATGGTAAGCCCCGCTTCGGTAATAGCCGCGTGGCATCCAATGGCAATGTTGTCGCTGGCAGCAAAGATACCATCGGGCTTGATGGCGCTTTTGAGTAACTCCCGCGCTACTTCAATCGACTGCTGTGAGTCAAAATGGGTGGACCACACATATTCTTCGTGATGCGGCAACCCGTGGTCGAGCAAGGCGGTTTTGTACCCTTGAAGTCGCCTTTTACTAATCAACAAATGCGGCGGCCCCGAGATGTGAACAATCCGTTGACACCCTTGGTCAATCAGGTGTTTGGTGGCATTGTAGGCACCTTCATAGTCATCGACGGCGACTTTATGGGTGTCTATTTCTTCGTAAATGCGGTCAAAAAATACAATCGGGAAGCCTTTGTCGTGCAGGTTTTTGAAGTGCGAGAAATCAGTGGTATTGGTCGCAACGGCTACTAAAAAGCCGTCTTTTCTTCGATTGTAAATATGTTTTACGTTTAATACTTCGCGTTCGTAATCATCGTGGCTTTGGTAAATCACGACGTGGTAGCCTTCGGCAAAAGCGACGTCTTCGATTCCAGCAATGACAATCGCAAAAAACGGATTAGAAATATCAGGCACAATCACCCCGATGTCGTTACTGTGGCTGTTTAATAAGCTTAGGGCAACGGGGTCGGGGGTATAGTCTAGCTGTTCGGCAAGTTCAAGAACCTTGCGTTTGGTTTCTATACCAATTTCGTGACTATCTCGCAGCGCCCTCGATACGGTCGAGGTCGAGAGGTTCAGTTGTTTGGCAATGTCTTTTATCGTGACTTTTCTCATGGGAGTGCAAACCTAAAAAAGTCCTATTTAATTCTCAAAGTATGGTCTTTAAATAAGAAACATAAATATAACAGTAGACGCTTATTTTCCAATTTTATATTGAAGAAAGCTGGGTAGTGCAACCGTTCCCGAAAACGTTTGCGTAAATAAATGAATCTTACTTCTTTCATAAACGGGCATTAAATTCTAACATCATGGAAGAAAAATACCCTATCGCTCTTATTTAAGCGATACAAAATCTAAACATAATACCATTTTATTTACTAAAAATTGTACGAATGAAAAAGCAACTAGCTATTCTTTTCACTTTACTTTGGGTATCAGGTGCTGCCTTTGCCCAAAAAGAAAAATGGACACCCTTATTTGATGGAAAATCATTCAAAGGTTGGAAGCAGCTCAACGGCCAAGCAAAATATACCATTGAAAATGGGGAAATTGTAGGTTCTACGGTGGCCAATACACCCAACTCTTTCATGGCGACGGAAAAAGAATACGGCGATTTTATTTTAGAATTAGACCTTAAAGTCGATAATTCTATGAATTCGGGCATTCAGATTCGTAGTTTGTCAAAGCCTGATTACCAAAATGGCCGTGTACACGGTTACCAAATCGAAATCGACCCTTCAGATCGTGCTTGGTCGGGTGGGGTGTATGACGAAGCCCGCCGTGGTTGGTTGTATAACTTGAACTTTAACCCAGAAGGTAAAAAAGCCTTTCGCCGCGATGAGTGGAATCACTACCGCATCGAAGCCATCGGAAACGTGATTCGTACCTGGATTAATGGTATCCCAACGGCGCATTTGATTGATGACATGACGCCAAAAGGCTTTATTGCGCTTCAAGTACATGCCATCGGAAAGGATGCAAAGGAAGGAACGCAGATTCGTTGGAAAAACATTAGAATTCAGACAGAAAACCTCAAAGCAAGCCCCGTTGATAATTGTCCTGTGGAGAACTGGATGATAAACAGTTTGTCAGAGCAAGAAAAATCACAAGGTTTTAAGTTGTTGTTTAATGGCAAGGACTTTACAGGTTGGAGAGCCGTACACAGCGACAAAATGTCGGGTAAGCACTGGAATGTGGTGGATGGAACGATGAACGTAAGCCCTTCGGATGGGTCTGAAACGGGCAATGACATCGTGACGACTGACCAATACGGCGCGTTTGAAATGAAGTTTGAGTTTAAACTGACTGAAGGGGCTAACTCAGGCGTGAAGTATTTTGTAAATGAAGCCTTTGATTCGGGAGGTAAGTCGGGTATTGGTTTGGAGTTTCAAGTGTTGGACGATGAAAAACACCCCGATGCTAAAATGGGCGCTGCTGGAAACCGTACCTTGGCGAGTCTCTACGACTTGATTCCATCGTACAAATTGGACAAACGTTTCCAGAAAAAAATTGGTGAGTGGAACCAAGGCCGTATTGTTGTGTATCCAAATAATGTGGTTCAACACTGGCTCAACGGTTTCAAAGTGATTGAATACGAGCGTAAAAGTAATATTTATGATGCTTTGGTAGCGCGTTCAAAATATTCAAAATACCAAGGTTTTGGCGCGGGCGATAAAGGCTATATTCTTCTTCAAGATCATGGCGATAACGTGTCGTTCCGTAACTTGAAAATCCGCGAATTGAAGTAACGAGTTCCATTAGCACACTGATGATACTGATTTCAATCAGTGGTCACCTGTCAAATAAGTGTTATCAGTGTGCTAACCATTTACATAAAACCCTTCTTTACCAAAGAACAACTACACATGAAAAAATTACTGTTATTCTTATCAATCGTAGGCGTAGCCAACGCCCAAAAACAACCTCAGCTAAGTCACCGTTCGGTCAAGGTATTAAAAGTGAACGGTTTAGAGTTTAAAGACTTAAACAAAAACGGTAAGCTCGACAAATACGAAGACTGGCGTTTACCCGTCGAAGTTCGCGCCAATGACTTGCTTTCGCAGATGACCCTTGAAGAAAAAGTGGGTTTTATGCTCATCAGTACGACTCGGATGGCTGGCGACATGGCGCTGGTTTCTGGAGGAGGAGCAAGGGCCGAAATCACAAGTGGCTTCAACGAAGAAGATTTAGTACAAGCCAACAACATGTTCACCCGCAAGCCCTTGGCTGTGCCGATGCTGTCTGCTTCGGGGACTACCAAAGGAGTAACACAGCGACATCTTCGTCATTTTATTTTACGGGCCAATACCAACGTGAAAAACATGGCCGAATGGTCGAACAACCTGCAAGCGTTGTGTGAAAATACGCGGCTCGGTATCCCTGCCGTGGTGGCTTCCAACCCGCGTAATCACGTTACTTCAGATGCAGCGG
>JBDHXS010000565.1:0-4538 GCA_039810845.1 Runella sp.
ATATTTGGGCGAGCACTGGTTCCCATTGGGATTTGTAACTTTGGTGGTTTGGCGATCTCAAAGTTAACAGTGCTTTCTACTTTTAGCCACTTTTAAGGGGGATTCATGCAACAAAGCCATGTTGACCCCAAAATAAATGGCATACAACAAATAATGCCATAAATGGGCGGCTTTAAAGCGAAAATCACGGTTGATTTGGGCTTTCAGGTAGAAATAAATCGTAGGGGCAAACGCAAGGTGAAAATAACGCGGAAAGCCGTCGTATTTTTCCCAAAGAATGTTAATTCCCGAAAACCCAAAGGTGTAATCCTGAATTTCCATGGCCAGAAAAAACATCACTAATCCCAAAAGTTTATCCGAAAGCCGTTCTTCTTTCCAACCTCGAATGAGCAGCAAAACCGCGAAAAGCAAGGCCAAAAAATAGCCAAATTGAAGGGGTGTTTGATAAATAGACATCGTTCCAACGGTTATTTTGCCAAAGATGCTTCTACGAGTTCGGCCCCCAGGTCATTGAGTTTGGTAGCGTCGGTGTTACTAAAGATAAAAAATAGGCTGTTAAGTAGGTATTTCATAAGGGTTTATTTCATTAAAATGGCTCTATATACGTTTTAACTAACCGTCGTCAATTAAGTTTTGAAAAAACTACATTTTCCTGACTTCGCCGTTTCCCATAATCCCCGACATGGGGTCAATTTTGCCTGGCCCAAACTGCATCACACTGTTGTTGCCCGAACCGTGCGCCATGAGCGATATTTGGGTATTAACGCGCACATTACCGTTACCATAGCTTTTTACTTTGGCGGTTTTGGCGATAAGTCCTTGGGCTTTTACTTCCCCGTTACCGTTCTTTTTGATGTCGAGTTCATCAATCGTCCCTTGGAGGGTGACACTGCCATTGCCACTGTTCTCTAATCTAAAATACCTCCCTACAATGCCCATAACGTGCAAATTGCTGTTGCCACGGTGCTGAATCACCGACGCTTCGGGCATGGTCACCTTCACTTTGATGCGGGTATCTTCGATGTACATTTTATTGTTGTAGTTGCCTTTGAGGCCAATGCTTAACACGCCCTCTTGGCTTTCTTTTTTAACCTCTAAAAGTGGCTCTAAATTTTCGTCAATTTCGATTTTTACCGAAAAAGACTTGCCAATTTCAACCTCTATTTTTCCATCCAAATCATCAAAAGAGAGTTTATCAAAATCGCGAAAATCTAACGTTTTGGTGATGAGTTTTCCCGTGCCGCGTAGTGGCCCGCGTTGGGCTTGGACATAAAAACAGACCGTCGTCAAAAAGGCAATAATCATTGTTAACTTTTTCATGGCAATTATTGGTTTAAATATTGATAATGAAGATGTTATTTTTTTAATTTTTGAGCAATAAAATGATCCAGCCCTATTCTTCCAGAACCCATCACGATGGCGTACAACGAAATCCAAAGAAAACCCATCGCAGGTAACATTCCCCACACTTCGCCACCCCATTTTTGGAAGAAAATAGCCACCAACATCGTACAGGCTACCATAAGACCTGCCAACCGAGTCCCCAAGCCAAGCACCAACAGCGCCCCACCAAAGGTTTCTGCCAATACCGCCGCCCACGCAAAAAAAGTAGGGAATAAGGCGAATATCCCGCCAAACTTAGACACGTCTTCCACAAACCAATCGGGCGTAGGAAACTTGCTGCCGCCAAAATTGACCATCAAAAAATAGCAACCCACAATGCGTGGAATGGCCAATACTAAATCTGAATACCAAGTGGAGGTATAAACGGGCGTGATGATGTTAACAAATAATGTTTTCATGGCTGTAAATGAGTTTTGAGTAAGCGAATGATTAGAAAAATTGGTTAATGCGATGGTTGACAATTGCTTTTTCATGTGCGTAAGTGGTAATTAGTTTTTATAGCCCATTGATAATCCCGTGTCGCCTTTGACGTGAAGTTCGACGGCTGCTTGTTCGTCATTTGACTTATTTTGGATGCGTAACGCCGTATTTTTATCTACCTTTACTTTCACCGTTTCATTAGGTTTGACAATGACTTGCGAGTGTCTCCCGCCATTAATGGGGGCTTCCCAAACTTCTACATTTGAGGTAGAGGCGTTTTTAAGTTTGACCGAAAACTGTCCGTGTTCGTTATTTCCCAAAATAAAGCTGTCTTGGGCTTTGATGTAAGTAGTGGAGCGGAGTGTACCGCATGAGGTGTTGATAAACGCCAAAGTGATGATTGCTAATAATACCTTTTTCATGGTTGTGAGCGTTGTTTAGCCAACCGCTTCGTTGCGATTGATGATGCAAAGGTGCAGTCCAGCAACGTCCCCCACGCCCCAAAACATGATTTGGCACGTCTCAAATGATGATTTGAACCATAATCCTTGAAAAAACGCCCAAAAAGCTGCTATTTCGGGGCAAAAAGAAGAAAATCATGGCAAAAAATAACCGCAGCGGCATCGTCTATTCTACCGACCCCAGCTTTCAATTCGACGATTCGGACGAAGAACAAGAGACTCCGACTCCTCAGCAACAAGACCTGAAGGTATGGCTCGAACGCAAAGGAGGCGGAAAAGTAGTGACGGCCATCAAAGGATGGACGGGTAAAACGGGCGACATGGAAGCCTTGGCCAAACAACTCAAAAACCTCTGCGGCACGGGTGGCACCGCCAAAGACCGTGAAATCTTGATTCAGGGAGATTTTCGCGACAAAATCTTGACGTGGCTGTTGGCCAAGGGTTATAAAGCTAAAAAAGCGGGTGGGTAGAGAGTGAAAGCGACTATCAGGTGCCAGGTTGGGTTCGCTGGAGTTTGGGGAGGTATTTCGCAAATAACTGTTCCATTTTTATGTTTTCTAAAATACAAAAATAGCAAAAAAGTGTATTTTACAAAATACACTTTTGAGGGATACATAGCTGTTGGCCAAAGGTTATAAGGCTAAAAAAGCAGGTGGGTAGTTAGTCTTTCTTGTCATTGAGTCCCCAAAGTTGGATGCCAAAATAAGCCAACGAACCACGGGGCTGTACGGCTTTGCTCGCCAACCCTCCAAAATTGCTAAATCCGATGTAGGCAGGGCCAAAGCGCACCGAAAAACCAATGGTAGGCTTGTCGTTTCCCTCCCACCAAGTAACAGGGAGCGTAAACTCAGCATCTTCCCCTTCAAAACGAGGTGTGAGTGAAAACACCTGTGGCTGAGCTAAATGCGTAGGCAACACCCCCACGTTGGTTGGTTTTATCCAAGTAGCATTCACAAAAAACGACTTGGCCAATTGTACATCGGCGTCCACGTTTAGCGTACGCGGCAAAGCAGTGGAAGAAGAGTAGTTGGTAGGTTTTGCCGTCCCGAGTATTGTTTGTAAGCCCTTAACTGAATTGTTTCCAACATCAATCAATTGGTTTTGGTTAATGCTCAACTTACTCAGCGTACCGCTGTATTGTTTGCCCGTCGAGGGGTATGAAATCTGTCCTGCATCCGTCAATGCCACCCCGATTCTGGCAATGTAGTTAGCTTGATTTTCGGCATGTTGCCGAATCCGCCCAATTTCTACCGTCGCCCCAAGGTCGATAGCCGTTCCTGAACCGTAGTCGGACGAAAAAAGGCTTCCCAAGCTAAACGCTTGAACGGGCTGAGTATAGCCGTATTCGTAACTCACATTTCCCAATTCCATCACATAGTCGGTGGCATTGAGGGGTTTAACTTGGTAATTGGCATTTTTGATGGTCAAAAATACATTCCGCGCCCCCGACAGCCGCTTTAGGGTGGCTCCTACTTTGACCCGAATCAATCCATCCAACCGCAAAGGCATGGCCGCTACTGTCAGGCCCGTTTCAAAAAAAGAGTGTTGATTCATGGTAAAATTGGTAAAACTCCCCGTCGAAGCCGTGGTAAGGCCGTCGTCGAGACGGTATTTGTAAGCATCAAAAATAGCCGAAGGTACGCCCGAACCTTGCACAAACCCGCGCAAGCGCGTCTGAAAGCCCACCACAAGCCAATTGTTTTTCCCCACCCCCACGTAGCCCGATGGCGTCCTCAGTTCGGCCAATACATTTACGTTGTTCCCTTGCGTAAGTGTCCCCGTCAGCTTCGATTTGCCGTACATATCCGATTCGGCGTAGGCATTCCGAAAGGGATGAAACAGAGCGTCGCTCCGAAAATACTTAAAATAGCGGTTGTTGACGGTGGTATTGAACGACACCAAATTGATATGATAGCGGTAGCGCGTTCCCGCAATCGCCGACGGATTGAACGTGGCACGATTGATACCCGCATAATTGCTACTGTGCTGACCCAGAAACTGTTGAGCAACTACTGTGGCGGGGGTGCCTGCCCAAAGAAAAAAGAGTATATAAACGGCCGAAAAAAAAGCGCAGAGTTGTTTCATAAATAATGGTTGCTTTAGAGGCGTATATCGTCAAAACTTCGCCAAAATTCGTCAAAATTCAGTAGATTGCCTTCCTATTTTTTTAAGACTTTTGAATGGCAAATTTCCACCCTTCCATTTTATAAAAACAATTCACAATGAATGAAAAACACTTTTTAAAAGAAATAT
>JBDHXS010000566.1:0-4523 GCA_039810845.1 Runella sp.
ATCGGGCGGCCAATTCTTTGGTTGTGAGCTTGGCGTCGGCCTGCAAAAGCCGTAGAAGTTTTTTATCAATATCATCGAGCGATTCGAGTGCCATAAAATTTTCTTTTTATCCTATCTCAATTAAATCCTGTTTAGCGAAATTTTCTTTAAAAATAATGATGTTCAGTAAAATTAATGGATTTTATTGGAATATATACGTCAATAGTAGTGCCTATATAACTTTGTGCCGTTAATTACACTTCATCAAAAGTTAAAAATCAGCTAAAACGCCACAGTTATGAAACAGGAAACGATTTTAGTGATTGGCGCAAATGGTCAGATTGGAACGGCATTGTTGCCTCATTTACAACGCCTCTACGGCTGGGAGAATGTCATCGCAAGCGACCTCCGAGCGGGAGAAAACCAACAAGCGATTTTTGAACGCCTAGACGCCACCGACGCCACGATGCTCGCCAGCGTTGTGCAGCGTTACCGCGTCACCCAAATCTATCATTTGGCGGCGATTCTTTCGGCCAAAGGCGAGGCCGACCCGCTTTGGGCGTGGAACCTCAACATGCAAACCCTGCTCAACGTGCTGGAAGTAGCTCGCCTCCACCAAGTCAACAAAGTATTTGTGCCGAGTTCCATTGCGGCTTTTGGCACGCAAGCTCCCAAGTACGAAACGCCTCAATCGGCCCTTCTCGACCCCTCAACGGTGTATGGCATCAGCAAAGTAGCCGCCGAAAACTGGTCGGTTTATTACCACAAACGCTATGGCCTCGATGTGCGCTCGTTGCGCTACCCAGGCGTCATTAGCTACCAATCCATGCCAGGAGGAGGTACTACCGACTACGCCGTTGCCATTTACCACGAAGCCGTTCAAGGCAACCGCTTCGAGTGTTTTTTAGCCGCCGACACGTTGTTGCCGATGATTTATATGGACGATGCCCTCCGCGCCACGCTGGAACTGATGGAAGCGCCCGAAGCGGCCATCACAGTTCGAACTTCGTACAATTTGGCGGGAATGAGCTTTACCCCCGCCCAAGTAGCAGCCTCTATTCAGACGTATTTTCCTGATTTTCAGGTTGACTACAAACCCGATTTCCGTCAAGCGATTGCCGATTCGTGGCCAAAAACCATTGACGATTCGGTCGCGCGGCGCGATTGGGGCTGGAAACCCCGCTTCGATTTGCCCAAAATGACGAAAGAAATGATTACCCACCTTACCGAAAAAGTTATCTAAACGTATGTACGCAAGCATCAAAAACGACCTCCAACAGGAACTCAGTGCCCTCAAAGAAGCAGGGCTTTATAAATCAGAGCGAATCATTGTATCGCCCCAATCAGCCGAAATCACCGTTCAGAATGGCAGCGAAGTACTGAATTTTTGTGCCAACAATTACTTGGGTTTGTCGTCTCATCCAGAGGTAATTAAGGCCGCTCACGAAGCCCTCGAAACCCACGGTTTTGGGCTTTCGTCGGTACGGTTTATTTGTGGTACGCAAGACATTCACAAAGAACTTGAGTGCCAAACGGCGGCTTTTGTGGGAGCCGAAGATTGTATTTTGTACGCCGCCGCATTCGATGCCAACGGTGGGGTTTTTGAGCCGTTGTTGGGCGAAGAAGACGCCATTATTTCCGACGAACTCAACCACGCGTCCATCATCGACGGGATTCGTTTGTGCAAAGCCAAACGTTTCCGCTATCAGCACAACAACATGGAGGATTTGGAGGCACAACTCCGCGCCAGTGCCTCGTGTCGCCGCCGATTGATTGTCACCGATGGCGTGTTTTCGATGGATGGCACCATTGCCCAATTGGATAAAATCTGCGACTTGGCCGACCAATACCAAGCGTTGGTGATGGTGGACGAATGCCACGCCAGCGGTTTTATGGGCAAAACAGGTCGCGGAACGCCCGAACACAAAGGCGTGTTAGGCCGTATCGACATCATCACTGGCACCTACGGCAAAGCTTTGGGTGGCGCGTCGGGCGGCTTTACGGCGGCTCGTAAAGAAATCGTCGAATTGCTTCGTCAGCGTTCGCGGCCGTATTTGTTTTCCAATACCCTCGCGCCATCTATTGTGGGGGCTTCGCTCAAAGTATTGGAATTACTACGCCAATCGACCGCCCTGCGTGATAAACTCGAAGCCAATACCCGTTATTTCAGAGCGGCCATGACGGTCGCAGGTTTTGATATTTTGCCAGGCGAACACCCCATCGTGCCTATTATGTTGTACGATGCACCCTTGGCGCAGGAGTTTGCCAAGCAGCTATTGGAACAAGGCATTTACGTCATCGGCTTTTTCTATCCAGTCGTTCCCAAAGGCAAAGCGCGGATTCGGGTACAGATTTCGGCGGGCCACGAGCCAGAGCACTTGCAGCGCGCCGTCGAAGCGTTTGTGAAAGTAGGGCGACGTTTGGGCGTTATTACTGGCTAAGATTACTGTTATCTGTTAGTAGGTGAGCCTTAGTTTTCTTATTCCATACATACGGGAATTTTTCATTATAAATTTCAGCCCTGACTTTTGTATTTTATAGAAAAGTCAGGGCTGAATGGTGTCTCTGTGTGCCTATTCCTTATTGTCTCTCAATGGCTGCGTAGATATTGAAACGTTCACATTAAAGATAAGTCCGAAAACCTCTTTTCAAAGAGTCCATTGTTAACATCTGCAAACACTCCGATACTACGCACGTAGTCACCAAGTTTGTTGAACAAAACAAACAACTCTTACTATTTATTCATGACAATGGCTTCCACTTCTAAAATTTTATGCCCTCAGATGGGCTAAACCTTAACAATGTGCAAATGAGCTCCTCCAATTGGGCGGAAGCTTGACCATGCAACACAACGACGGGTTTAAAGTAGAACTGGGACTATGATGATGTTGACAAAATAATAAGCAGTAGGATTTTCTTCTATACTCCGAGAATTATCTAAGGAGAAGTCCAAATGTTGCCCATTGTGTAAAATACAAACTTGTTTGTATTGAAAACAGCCTGCTGTATCTGCCACCTTTGTAGCATCAAAAACAGTTGCTGAAAAGCGAACAGCTATCTAAACAGAATTCGAAATCTTAAACAATCAACACAGTCATGAAAACAACAATCAAAAAAATTACAGTATTATTTTTTGTATCAGCATCTCTTTTAGGAATGGTTTCCTGCAAAGAAGAGCAACGTATTCTTGAACCTATCTCAACAGTAGTACCATCTTCGGCTCGAGGAGGAATTGGGGATTTGGTAAACCACCATTTTGATGCTCAAACGATGGCGGCTAAAATCGAGGCTCGTTTGCAAGGAAAAGTACCAGGGTTTGGGTATTGTATCGTCGTAAATGGCCAAGTAGCTGCGGCCAACGGAGTGGGCAAAGCACGCTATAACGTAGATGCACCACAGCGCGATTATTCGGAAAATGTAATTCAAGACATTGGAAGTTGTACCAAATATTTTGCAGCACTTCTGGCAATGAAGACTTTGGATGGTACTGGACAGCCGATTAATACGGCACTCGAAAGAAAAATCTACACTTATTTTCCGTATTACTTTAACGCGAGCCAAGACTTTAAAAAAGTAACTTTTCGCGATTTGATGGCCCATACCAGCGGGGTTATTAACTATGGTGGAACACTTTCCAACATTGAAAAAACAGTGGAAGATGGTATCAATGAAACCACTGATCCCAGCCCGCTGGTTTCGCCGAGACCTTTTGGCCAGTACGATTATCAAAATATCAATTACGTGCTATTGCGCTACTGTACTGTTTATTTGGCTGCTACCCAGAATGCGACCCTCAACAACGAACTAAAAGCCGCTGAAAATGTAGTAAAACAGGCCATTGCTGCCGAAGCAAACGATAACGATGGTGAGTTTGGTTTAGCGGTAGGACCTCAAACCACAGTATCAGTAGCTACTGCCAAAAACAACCTAAATATTAAAATTTGTACTTGGTATCAAAAACTGTTACGTGAGCAAATCTTCCAGCCTGCGGGTCTTGCTCAATGGAATCAGGTAGAGTTTAAAGCATGGGGAGTGCCGGACAACCAAAAAGTGAAATATTACAACACTGTAAACTCCAATGTGCAGGGGTATGATAGTGGAAATCACTTGATGGAAGCAGCGGGAGCGGGGGGGCTTAAATTGAGTGCCATGCACATGGCCCAGATTGTATCGGCAGCACGGGCAAATCTGGTGGTTCAATCCGATTTACTCGCCAAAATGAAATCAGGTGATGGCAAAGGTAATCAAATGGGTTTTGATGACGCTTTTACGAGACCTCACGGCATCTATTATCATAAAAATGGCTCAGGTGCGGGCAATGCCGTTTTGTTTGATTTCGACGGCCCAGGGGTAAATGTTCAGTTGGTCATCACAACAAATACTACGGGTTCAGAAGTAACGAATACTACCGTTTGGGCAGACCTTTTTGACCAGTCTTGGAAATAGAAAGCCTGTTAGAATATAAAAAAGTGCGCAACTCTCTTTAAGAGGGCTGCGCACTTTGTTGTATATTCTATTTCTACTATTTATGAAATTGACGCTCC
>JBDHXS010000567.1:0-4492 GCA_039810845.1 Runella sp.
CTGCAATGCGACAATATTCCTCGATTTCGGCCTCTGCGGCAGGATCGTCGTGCAGCGTTCCGATAATCATTTGCGGAACCCGTTTGCCCATTCTTACGGCCACGCCAGCAAATTCAGGCAAGGCACAAATGTCGTCGTTGTAGAGTTGCAGATAGGTAGAAGCGTTGCTGTAGTCCATCGCTTTGTCAGGTTGCAATGCCACCAAAACGATAGGAATGTTAATGCTTTTGATGATCACTCCGAACGTGCTCGACGTGGCATACGTGAGCATGTCGCAGAAAATTAGATCCAGATTAGCGGCATTGAGTTTGGGCACGATGTCATAGGCTTTGTTGACGTCATCCACCATGCCAAAGTCCACGATCTCAACGCTGTCAAGGGCTTCGATCTTAGTAATAAAAGCGACTTGTTTTTGATACATATCGTCCAACAAACCTTCGAACTGTCCCCAGTATTTGAAGTAGCCAACCCCAAACACGCCGATGCGCGGGCGCGTCTTTTTTCGTTTGACCACACCCGCTCGGGTCAGCATGGCTACTTCGTTTGCATAATTTTCTTCCATACCAATTTTATGTTTTTTGTAATTTTAGTTAACGCACTAAGTAAAAATAAATATAAGTTAATAACTTTCATTAAAGAAAAATGAATGACCAGTTATAAATAAGCGAATTTATTGAGCGGAAAGGGGTACATCTTGCCCTTTCGATTGGAATTTGGCTCCCCAATCTAACGCCGTAATTTTAGGAATTAATAAAACCAACAGGACAAAAGCTAACGGATACAACAGCCCCGACGCGATCCAAAGCGGTCGATAGGAATACTTCTGAATCACGACACCCATCAGCGGATTCAGAAGGAGGCCTGAAATTGCACCTGCTGTTCCAGATAAACCTACCACAGTAGAAGTGGCTCGTTGTCCAAACATATCAGAAATGGCGGTAATGTAATTGGTGATCCAGAAACCGTGCGCAAACATGAACAATGACATACAAAAAATGGCAATTTCAACGGTAGAAACCCACTCAATGGCGGGAGCGGCCAACGTCACAACTGCCGCAATACCCATCACGGTTTTTCGGGCTTTATTGACAGAAAATTGCTGGGTAATCAGCCAACCCGAAAGCCAGCCACCCAGTACGTTGGAAATGCCCAATGCTAAGAAAGGGATCCAAAAAAGGCTTCCAATTTGCTCAAAAGGCACATTTCTGACCGAACTCAGGTATTTGGGAATCCAGAACATCATGAAATAAAATACCGGGTCGAGCAAAAAACGGATCAGGATAAAGATCCAGGTAGGGCGTTTTTTGAGCAATGCTAAAAAAGGAACAGGTTCCTGCCTTTTTTCCTGCTGAAATTCAGGAATGTGTTTTTTCCAAGGAATGGATAACCAAATAATTGCCCAAACGATACCCATCAATCCGGGAATTAAAAAGCCACCTCTCCATCCATAGTGGCCTGAAAGCCAAATGGTTAATGGCGGTGCTATGACAGCGCCTATGGCCGAGCCGCCAATAGCAATGCCGTTGGCCAGTGCCCGTTCTTTTTTATCAAACCAACGTTGCACCGTCCAGGCTGCACCTGGAAAGCAGCCTCCTTCGCCCATACCCAGTAAAAAACGAAACGTAAGCAGTTGAGAAAATGAATTCATCACTGCGTGCAGACTGTTGGCAACCGACCAGACTCCTACCGAAAGTGCCAAGCCCAATTTGCCGCCTACGCGGTCGATGAGCCAACCCCCTAAAGTAAACATGATGGCATAACTGATCAAAAAACCGGTATTGATCATCCCATACTGAACATCCGTGATGTGAAATTCCTGCTGAATTTTGATGATGGCAATGGACAGCACCTGCCTGTCCAAAAAACTCAGCCCGGTTGCTATGAACAATAGCCAAACAATAACCCAACGAATGTTTTTTTTCATTTTACTTAACGCACTAAGTTAGTTGACGGCAAAAGTAGAAGCTATTCAAAAGAAAACAAATAAAATGGTATTTTTTTTTTATTAAATTGAAATATGAACGCGATAGATACAAAAAAGCGAACAGGCTTATTTACCCTGTTCGCTTTTCTGAGATTTTCAATGGTTTTGTTGCCGGTTACTTTCCGCAAGCTTTCAGTACCTTGGTATGGTTGAGAATATAGGCACCGTCATTGGCTTTTTTCGCCAGTTCCAAACCTTTCGTTGCGTCGGCAACAGCGACATCGCATTTGCCGATCTTAGCGGCAATTTTTCCCCGCAAATAATACGTCCAATATTCCTGCTCTTTTTCAACGACCTTGTTCGCCCATTCGTAGGCTTTGTTCAGATCGCGATTATTTTGGTAATAGTAGTCGGCAGCGGCAAAATAGGTATCTGATTTTACATCAGCGGCGCTTGTCTTTTGTTGAATTTCAGCCATGATTTGAGCATCAGGGTCTTGGCTGATGCTGAATTTTGTCTGTAAATTCTCCCAACGAATAGCGATCTTAGCCGATGTCGGCGTAAAATCGGTGATTTCTATCGTAAAATACTCTTCTGATTTGGCCAATTTCTCGGCTTTTACTTTAAATCGTACCAGATCTTCGGATTCTTTGTAGGAATAAGCTCCCCACTGCTCTGGATTTTTGCTGAGAATGATGGTCCATTCATTTTCCGTCGGAATGGTAAAAAGGCCATACGTGCCGGCGGGTACTTTATGCCCTTCGACGGTCATTTCCTGCGAAAGAATCAAATTCGGCACTTTGTTGGCTCCGGTGCGCCACACTTGGCCATAAGGAGCAAGCGATGTGCCGAGCACTTTACGTCCTTTGAGTGCCGGGCGACTGTATTCAACGGTCACTTTGGCCAGTCCAATTCCCTGCGATACAGTAGCCGACGGGCTGGAAGCGGGGGTGTTGATCTGGGCAAGGGAAGTAAAGGCACTGCTGAAAATTACAGCGGAGAGGAAGAAATGTTTCATGGTCATACGAACGGTTGTTTTGGTAGTTATAAAACAGCACAAAACAAATAAAACGAAGCCATCCCGTCAAGGCAGGTTGCCTGAAAGGTCAAAAAAAGAGCCCGAATCGTTTTTCTTAATTCCAACGCCCGTTGCTGGATACTACGATCAACAAAAAAAGCCCGTACAACAGACCCGGAATCGCAAAAATGCCGAGGATTGTTTTGGCCAATGAAAGATAATTGTTTGATCTCAACCAAAGGGCTGCCCAGCATAACAGCGCCGACAATGGCTAAGATCAACAGCCACAAACCCATGTTGAACGAAGAAACAGAGCCATCAGCCAGGCCGACAAAGAAAAAATACAAAACGATGAGTGAAAGGAGGGCATCAAAGCCCCATAAGGTCAAAAAAAAAATTATGATTTCTACTGTTTTGAGAAATTAAAAGTAACGGTAGATAAGAATAGAAGCTAAGGAGATGTGGTTAAGCGAGAAGAAGACCAATTGAAGCGTAGCGATAGGCCGGCGAGGCGTTTTGAAAGGGCACAAAAAAGGAGAACGTATCAGCGTGCTCCTTTTTCGAGGGAAAAAACGACTATTTCATTTTGCCGAAATCAGCCGCAATTTGGTTGATCTTATCATCCGATAAAGTTTCCGAGGCAATGACGGTACGGTAGCGGAATGTAGTGGATTCACCGTTTTTAAGGCTTAGATTCAAGGTTTCTTTACCTTTGCTGAATACATTCTGCCCCAAGGGATTAGCGGCAAAAAGGCCGTAGCCGCGTGCGTGCCAGTAAGTAGGATAACCGACGTTTTTAGGATGGTCAATGATGACCAAATTAACGGTTTCATCGCCCATTTTTCCGCGCAAATTGCACCACGGAGCGCGGGTGCTCCATACGTCTTCGCCTTCTATACCGGCAGCCGTACGATAACTGCCAGAGACACCGGTATTATCCATCGAAGGTACTTTGGTGGCTATTCCATTGGCATCGGTAAATTCGCCCGGGCCTTTGGATGGATGTTCCAATTGACGTGCTACCCGAATGGCAAACATGCCGTCTTTCACGTCTTTGAAAACGACATCCGTTTTGGCCGTCAGCGTTGTGATACGATCTACCGTGCGACTTTTGGCATCGCCCATAAAAAGGTAAGTGGTTGTTTCGGTGAGCATCAAGGCACCGTTTTTATCGAGCCAATCGGCTGTGACTACCAATTCTCCTTGTTTTTTACCACTTTTCATGCTTTTGATACCCGTATGAACAATGGTCCCGTAGGTGCCTTTTTCATGATTTACGGCATTGGAGTTGTTCCAAAAATCATGACCGTTGACCGCTTCATAATTGAGCCACATTCCCACGTGGTGCGGGTGGTCTACGCGCTCTCCGGGGCGTGGGTTAATGGGCCATCCGCGGGTAATATCGGTGCCGTTGGCGGTTCGGAGTGGGTACAAAACCGCCTTTTTCAGGACTTCCTGACCCGGATAATAATAAGCGGTGAACGGTTTGCCGTCGATGGTCACTTCTACTTTTTTATCCGCCTTTTTATCCGTCAGGACAACTTCCTTTT
>JBDHXS010000568.1:0-4483 GCA_039810845.1 Runella sp.
GTTCCGCTATGAACCCTGATTTCAAGAAATACCTTGCTCGTTTGGCCTATTTACGTAGTGCTTGTTCGTTTGTGCCTTAATTTTTCTTTCTTCTGTTAGCCTGTAAGGGTTTGGGTTTCTTTGATAAAGCTGCTTTTTTGCTTTAACTCTTAATATTATTTATCATTCCAAAAATCAACAAATTACCATGCAAAATGTACTTGTCATTGGCTTGGGTAAGGTGGGTACTTTAGTAGCCATTTTACTTAGCAAACAGTTTAAAGTCAAGGGTTTGGATAAACGGATTCCGTTGAAGTCACTACCTTTTGAAACCCTTGAAGGAGATGTAACCGATACGGCTTTTATTGAAAAGTCATTGATAGGTTTTGATGCTGTGGTGTCGTGTATGCCTTATAATCTTAACCTACCTATTGCTCGTGCGGCATACCAACTCGGTATCCATTACTTTGACCTGACCGAAGATGTCCCTACTACGGCGGCTATTCGTGAAATGGCCGAAACACACCAAGGCGTAATGGCGCCGCAATGCGGCTTGGCTCCTGGGTTAATAGGTATTGTTGGGGCTGATTTGGCCAAGCGTTTTGATAAACTCCGTGATATTGAACTAAGGGTAGGGGCTTTGCCTTGTTATCCAAATGGACTATTAGGATATTCTTTTACGTGGTCGCCTGCGGGAGTAATCAATGAGTATATCAATGATGCTGAAGTGATTCATAATGGGGAACGTAAGATGGTGTCGTCGTTGGATGGAATAGAGGTAATCAATATTGAAGGGCAAGAATTTGAGGCGTTTAGTACCTCTGGAGGATTGGGAACTATGTGTGAAACTTTCTTGGGAAAGGTAGATACGCTCAACTACAAGACCATTCGCTACCCTGGCCATGCTAAGTTGATGCGATTTTTGCTGTATGAATTGATTTTGAAAAATCGCCGCGAGCAGTTGGAAGAAATTCTTACCGCTGCCAAACCCCCTGTGAAAGAAGATGTAGTGTATGTATATGCCGTAGTGGAAGGTTGGCAAGCCGACGGACTGGCGCGAGAAGAATTTTATAGAGCGTATCATCCTCGTTTGATAGATGGACAAGCTTGGCGGGCTATTTCGTGGACTACTGCTGCTTCCATTGCCGCTGTGGTGGAAATGGTAGCAGCAGGAACTCTACCTCAACAAGGTTTTCTCAAACAAGAAGAAATTCCATTTGAGGCATTTCTATCAACCGAAAATGGGGCTTTTTTTAGAACAAATAATTGAGAAAAGTGGAGGGGCAGGCTTCAGGTCTGCCCTTACCCAATTACAGTCTGTCCTTACACAAGGGAAAATATCTTTTTCATCAATAGCCACTTTTCCCCTTCTTTGGCCATAGGCAGGGCTTGTTGGTAGTGCCACATCAGATTTTCCCATTCCTGTACTTGGGGATTGGAGGCATCGGTGGCAGCTTTTTCTTCAAACGAAAAATCGTCGGTGGTTTCCATAATCATAAACAACCGATTACCGATTCGATAAATCTCCATGTTCGTGATGCCTGAGCTGGTAATACTTTCTTCGATTTCAGGTCTTAATTTTTCATGGTACTTTTCGTATTCTGCAATCAGAGTAGGGTCATCTTTAAGATCGAGGGCGAGGCAATAGCGGAACATAACTTGGGGAAGTTTTTACCTATAAAAGCACCTGCAAGGGTCTTTTTTACTTTTGTTTTCGTTTGGGGTGGTTTATAAATCAGAACAGGAAGACAATCTTAGCCTTCCTGTTCTGATTTATGGAGTTATTTTTTTGATTATCTTCCAAAAAGACCACCCAACATGCCTCCTAAACCACCGCCAGAATTACCGCTTCCACCAAGTAAACTACCACCGATGCGCATTACGTCGTTCATATCTAATTTGCCATCAGCCATGGCATAGCCGATTTGATTGAAATCAAAACCACCTTGTTGTTGAACTTGTTGCGCCTGACCACCACCTAACAAAGAACCCATGATGCCTCCAAAATCCATGCTATCGTCATTAGGATTGCTGGTTTTAGAAATCATTGAGCTCAATACCCCAGGTAGTACTTGAGCAATGATATTGCCCGCTGCACTGTTGGAAAGGCCAAATTTTTCCATCAAACTTCCAATGGCGTTTTGGGCAATTCCAGCTACAATTGGGTTATTCATCAAGCTACCTCCTTGACCTCCTCGGCCAGATAAAAGTCCCATTAAACCGCTAACATTACCACCTTGGGCTTCGTTTTGTAGGCCACCCATTACCGATTGTAGCACAGTTTGCATGGCATCATTGTTGTATTGATTAGGTATCGCAGGATTTTTGACGATAGCATCTTGCGAATTGTCTTGGATAAGACCCATTAATTGCTCTAACATTGTCTTGATTTTTTTTTAAGTTTGGTTCAAATTTAGAGATAATTTTAAAATGGAAAACAATCAAATAGAGAATCTTCCAAACTCCAATCAAATTGATTCCGGCATTGAGACGAAATGGCAATTAGAAGTCACAACTTTGTTGAAAAATTTATTGTATCCCAGTGAATCTGATGAGCCTATTGAGTGGATTAGTTTCCAGTCTTCTGGATTATCGACATTGACTGTCAGTGATTTAGAGTTCTATCAAGGCTTTCCTCCAGAAGTATATGTTGAAGAAATAGCAGTAGAAAGTTTTTGGAAACCCGTCATTATCATAGAAGAATGGTATGAAGAAGATGAACGAGTTCAAGTGGAAAAGTTTTTAGAATTGAAGTTGTTATTGGAAACGAACTTAAAAAACTTACAGGTTTTTCGAGCAGGGCAGATTGAAATAGACTTGTATTTATTAGGGCAAATAAATGAAAATGAGTGGGGAGGATTAAAAACTAAGTTGATTGAGACGTAGTTTTTAGTCCATCGTTCACAATTGGGGCAGGGCTTGCCTTCTCCTATTTTCCATACGTTGATTAATGAACCATTTTCTCTTCACTTCATGTATCAAGACGCCACAACCACACAAATTGATGAAGCTATGCAGCGGGTGTATGCTGCGTTTTTAGTATATCGCCATAAAAGTGGGAAACAAAAAGCTACTTTCATTCGAGCCATAGCCGACGAAATAGAAGCCCTTGGTGAAGCAATGATAAAAGTTGCTATGCGCGAGACGCATCTACCTGCCGCCCGCCTTTTGAATGAACGTGGGCGCACCTGCTTTCAACTTCGCAACATTGCTGATGTAGTAGCTGAAGGCTCTTGGGTGGAAGCTACCATAGACACCGCTCTTGCTGATCGTCAGCCGTTGCCTAAGCCTGATATTCGCAATCTGCTCGTACCTATTGGCCCAGTGGTGGTATTTGGTGCAAGCAACTTTCCTTTTGCTTACTCTACCGCAGGCGTTGACCCGGCTGCGGCCTGGGGGGCAGGCTGCCCAGTAGTGTTGAAAGCCCATCCTGCCCATCCAGAAACTTCTGAAATGGTAGCAGAAGCTATTTTGAAAGCGGTTGAAAAAACAGGGATGCCAAGCGGTGTTTTTGAACATGTTCATGGGGCTAATTTTGAAGTAGGAAAAGCGCTGGTAATGCACCCCAAAACGGCGGCAGTCGGTTTTACAGGGTCATTTGGGGGAGGAAAGGCATTGTTCGATTTAGCCAATCAACGACCTGTACCGATTCCCGTTTTTGCGGAAATGGGAAGTATAAATCCCGTATTTTTATTGCCCGATGCGCTCGAAAAAGAAGCTGAAAAATACGCCAAAATGTATGCAGGTTCGATTACGGGTGGCATGGGACAGTTTTGTACTAAACCTGGGCTGATTATCGGTGTAGAGGGAGCCAGCTTAGACACATTTCGTGAAGTGTTGGCGTTAGAAATACATCAAATTCAACCCGTTAAGATGTTACATCCGGGCATTGCCAAAGCTTTCAGAACCAAACGGGATGATGTTTTAGGCCAGGAAAATGTAACCGTAGAAGCCGAAACAACTTTAAACTACGGCGAAGAGGACGGTATTCCTTCCGTAGCTTCGGTAACAGCGCTTCAATTTGTCCGAAATCCGACTTTACACCAAGAAGTATTCGGGCCGTTTTCGCTGCTTATTCAATGCCGCGATAAACAGGAAATGAGAGAAGTCGTCGGGCATTTGGAAGGGCAATTGACCTGTACGGTGATTGGTACGGAAGCCGATTTAGCAGCGGCCGGAGAGTTGCTTTCGGCTGTCAGTTTGTTGTGCGGGCGGATGATATTGAACGGAGTGCCGACGGGTGTAGAAGTGTGTTCTTCCATGCAGCACGGAGGGCCTTTTCCGGCAAGTACCGACGGCCGTTTCGGTTCAGTGGGAGCCCGCGCCATCAAGCGCTTTGTGCGTCCGTTAGCCTTTCAAAATTTCCCTGATCACTTACTTCCTGATGAATTGAAAGACGGAAATCCCTTGGGAATTTGGCGAATGGTGAACGGAAATCGGGGTAAGTAAACCAAGTTCGGATTTTTTATAAAGCAGGGTTTTTCGTTGTTATGTTGGGCTTTAC
>JBDHXS010000569.1:0-4472 GCA_039810845.1 Runella sp.
AGTTTGTGGAAGTTCCTTTTGTTTTACAATGATATTAGTATATTCAGTAGTAACACCAGTGTCACATCCTGAAGGAATATTGCCATTAAAACAACGGGCTCTAATTGTCCAACCAAAAGAAGCCGAAGTATTAGCGGCGTCAAAGTTAGCTGCATTTACAAGCAAGATGTTGTTGTCATTATTTAATCCTGCGTCATTTGTAAGTGGAGCATTGACTCCCCATGCTGGACCTACACCCTGAGTAAGAAATTCTCCAACAATCTGCCACTGGGTTTGCCAGCCTGGAAGCGTAGGACAGTTAGAGTTAATTACGGTGGTATTGTTAGGACCTTGGCAGATGTTAATTGCATTTGCTACTGGGCCGTCTGTGCCAGCTACTGCATTATTCAAGTCCAAAGTCATTGTAGGAGCAGCCGGAGCACGTACTACTGTGATAGATACCGGAAGTTTAACACTTTCACAAACATTCGTAGTAGTATTAGCGTCCGTAGTTCCATCTTCACAAGCTACTTGAAAATTATAAGTAGTCACTACTGTACCATCTGGATTTGGCCCTGGGTTTGGCGAACCAACAATAGAAAGGCTGGTAGGTGCAGATATTACAGCTGTACCATTAGCATTATACCATTTTAAAGTATGCGCACAATTCAAACCGCTAAAATCTACAGCAGCCATTGTACCTGGAGTCAGGCTTTGGCAAATTTGTGATGTTTGTGTAGAAGTCCATTTCAATGAACCGCTAATCGTTGCCGCAGTGTTGATCGTAATCTCACGTGAATCAGACAATTCGCTCCAGCATCCTGTGGTATTATCTTTACAACGTACTTGATAGGTAGTTTTACCCGGAGCACTTGCATGGGTATAAGAACCACCAGTACCTACAATACCTACAGTTGGGTCATTGCCAGGAGCAACAACAGGTAAACCAGAAATAATGCTTGCAGAAGTAGTACTTACTACATACCAGTTAGCTGTAGTACCTGGTGCACACAAAGCAGTCAAAATCAAAGAAGTAGGGCCTGGGATAGGGCCAGCCGTATTTTCGCAAGCTATATCACCATTGGTATTAGTGATAGTAGGTTGACCCGGTTTAGCTTTTACAGTAAATGTATAAGGAGTACGAGTTGCGCTTTCGCACAAGCCTTGCTTACAAGTTACGTACCAAGTGTAAACTATATCTACTTGGGTATTATTTACAATACTTACACCTGTATGTGTACGTGATGAACCCGTAGTTACTGGCGAACCACCCGAAGAAGCATCGTACCATTGCGCTGTACTACCCGATGGGCAGTTTACACTTGCGGTAAAGCTCGTAGTATTAGGACTACTGCCAATAGATGGACAAATAGAAGATGAACTCAAAGAAGGCGTACCTGTAAGCAACGAAGACTGAAGAATTGTTTTTACAGTGATGCTTCTGGCTTCACTTTCGCAATTGACAGAACCAATCAATTTACATCTTACCGTATAAGTCACCTCATTGTAAGCTGGGTCTTCCACCTCTCCTGGCCCTAATGGTGGGCGTTTAAACGAAGGAGTAACAGTAATAGGCGATCCTATACCAATCTGAACTCCGCCTCTTGACCACACTGCTTCCTGATTCAATAAAGGATCGCAAAAAGCAGAAAGTTGGATAGAACTACCTTCGCAAACCTCATAAGTAGCTTTAGGAACCGTAGGGAAAGTGGCGTAAGGAGGCGTATTAGGGTTAAAAATTACAGGATTGTCAACCGTAATACCTGCTGGTGAGCCAGCAATACCATTGATTTTAGGAACAATTGCCGCAACAGTAGTCAAAGTTTTTGTTACTGGGGTGATTGTACACGCTGAAGGCATAGAACGATACTTTGCTGTCAAAGTAATATTAGCCGAACCAAAAGCTGCCGTAGGCGTAATGGTAGTCGTAACACCTGTACCAGGAGCAAAAGTAGAAACAGTACTTGGTGCACCTTCAACTAAAGACCAAATATAGTCAAACTTGTCAGTTTCAGGCGATACAACAGTAGCAGTAGCCGCATTACCTGGCTGTACACACACCGTAGAAGGCGTCAAAGTGTAATCAATTGTTGGAATTGCGGTAGGAATAACTGTAACATAAGCTGTAGCTGCTGGAGGCACGGCGGCCAATACATTCACCACAATAAAGTACACTTTATTAAGTGCGAGACCTGCGGGAATGTTGATATTGTCGCTTTTAGGAAGCCCGTTAGGAGCACTTAGAGCAAATGGACCCGCCACAAGAGGTCCTATGCTGATACCGTCATTACTAAGTGCGCGTATTTCTGCCTGAGCAGAAACACCAGTGCCTGTCCAATTAAGCTGTACAGTACCACCACCCGGACACACGGCAATGTTAGTCGTTGCATTGGGCCCTGGGTTCATTGTCAGCGAGACATTTGAAACCGTCTGAGACCAACCCACCGTACTCCCGAGCGCCAGTGCCCACAATAAGAGTAAAAATTTGGTTGCTTTCATAATTTGAAAAATTGATTTGAAAAATAAAACTTGATTAAATTTTTTCAATGTTTTGTGCCAGCTCGAAAGCCGACTGTTTGGCGATTGAGGTAAATTAGTTTGTTCTTCTACTACTGGTGGGTCACCTCCTTTCCTATTCTTATGGGGTTAAGGTTGGCAAACGGTACACACCTTTCAAGTTTAAGGTCAATCATGGTTAAAAATTACGTTTCTCTCAAAAGTGTTACTGTAAGCGATTTTAAACTAATAGCGTTGCTTTTATTGGACTTCACCCATAAACAAAAGTCACGCTTTTTCAGACAGACAAAAGTATTGGAAAAAAAACTACGAACAAATATCAACTACAATAAAATATTAAAAATCCCTTAAAAAACTTATCCAACGGCGTAGATAGACCGTTTGCATCTGTTTTCAAAGTAATTTATGTTTATTTTTAGCCCCATCGCGCGGCGAACCGTCCAACCCTCCCCAATAAGGAGGGCTAAAATTTTCCTCTCTTTTCTGGGAAGGGCTATACCCCTAAGGGTTGAATGGTTCTCTGCGCAGTGGGGTTATTTTGCAATCTCCCTACGAGTGTTTAATTTTGTACCCAGATTTTGTACCTTATATATTATGTAGTCTGACCATAGGTCTGACCCGTAAAAATGTAAACAAGTCAGACCTATGGTCAAACCATCACAATTTGTATAGTAAATACTGAGCAGACTAAGCCAAAAGTAATTTATGATAAATATAAGCAACTTAAAATTTGTTTCTCCCCTAATGAAAACTACTTTTTTTTCGATAGCACTTTCACTATTCTCAATAGCAAGCTTTGGTCAAGGCATTAAATTTGAAGAAGGCAACTTTTCTCAGTTGCTCAGTATCGCCCGTCAACAAAACAAATTGCTGATGGTCGAAATTTATCTCAACGGTTGCCCACACTGTGCGGCCTTGGCTCCAGTACTTCAAGAAAAGAAAGTGGGGGATTTTTTCAATAAGGCTTTTGTCAATGCGAAAATAGAAGCCAACTCCAATACCTCCAAAGAACTCCAAATGCAAAAGGGGCTGACCTACCCTGAGTTTCCATTGTTTTTCTTTTTCGACGCCAACGGTCAGCTCGTTCACCAAGCTGCCCCCGCCGAAAAATCAAATCGAACAGATTTTATCAATGAAGTGCTTCGACATGGCAACGAAGCCCTAACCCCTGGCCTCCGCACCAGCAATTACGCAAACTTATATGCCAAAGGCGAACGCGATATTAATTTCTTGGTTAACTACGGCAAATATGCTAAAGCTACCAAAGACAACAACCGCCTTACTCAAATCGGTAACGATATTGCCAAAGCTTTTACCAAGCCTGCTGATTTGGAAAGCGCAACCGGCTTTTACGTCATTTCGAGATTAATCAACGATTTTCAAAATCCGATGGCAAAACATTTTTTTGCCAACTTGCCCAAATATAAAAAATATAACACAGCCGAAAACCCCAAGGCCGTACAAGATGCTGTGGACGGTATCATCTACACGACCCTCTATGGCCAACGTGCCGACAAGCTCAGCTCGGCAGAAATCATTGCCATGCGCAATGCCATGATTACTCCAACCACGCCTGCTAAGGTAGTGGCCCCGCGTACTATCCTAAAAGAACTGGAAGCCTTCTTCCGCGAAAAAAATACAATAGCCGCCACCAATCGCCTCAACGAATATAAAAAACTCGTTCCGATGCAGTTTCAGGATTATTCCTATCTGGTACGCTACTTCAACGAAAAAGCCACTGACAATTCCTACGTCCCTTCTCTCATCACTTGGGTCAACGAAGGTGTTAAGACTTTTAAACCTTCCGACCCCAACCATACCAAAAAGGCATTGGCTGATTTACACGCCGAGCAAGCCAATGCGTATTTGCGCATAGGCAAAAAAGTAGAAGCCAAGAAAGCAGCCCAAGAAGCTTTCAACATAGCCAAAGCTGCAAACATAGATACAAAGCCCTACGCTGATACACTCGCTAAGAT
>JBDHXS010000570.1:0-4469 GCA_039810845.1 Runella sp.
AAATGATTGTTGACGAAGTTCAATCAAATTGGGAAACAAAAAGAACAATGCCATTAAAATAGGCATCGTAGCCAAAACAGGAATACAACCACTTAATGGACTGACACCCACTTGCTGATAGAGTTTCATTTGCTCTTGTTGCATCTTGGCAGCATCGTCACCCACTTTTTCTTTGATAACAGCAAGTTCAGGCGCCAACATCCTCATTTTAGCCATACTCACGTACGATTTGTACACGAGGGGTGTCATTAAAAGCTTAACAATCAATACCAATACGATGATCAATACGCCATAATTGCTAAAAAATTTCTCCAAAAAACTAAACATGGGTACAAAGAAGAACTTATTCAGTGGCTTCAAGATAGCATAACCCAAATCTACATTGTCGCCAAAGTCTGGAGCAGCTTTTACGTCTTTGACAATCTGATAGTCGTTAGGCCCAAAAAATAGTTGGAAATTGCCTTTTCCTGCCTTCAAGTCAGCAGTGGAAATTGTACCTTCACTTTGCATCGTTTTGATGTAAGTAGTATCTGTTGCATCTACCAATGACTTAAGCGTTACATTGCTAAGACCTGCATTTTTGGCAATAAAAGCCGTTAAGAAATATTTGTTTTTATGGGAAAACCACGAAACAGGTTTTTCGATTTTTTCTTCTACATTATCTCCTTGGCCACGGCCAATGTCTGAAAGACTACCATCTGAGTAGTAATTGGTGGTTACTACTTTACGATTTTCGGCCATATCGTTATCAAGTTGTTTGAGCTTATCTTGCCATATTAGGCGCGTAGCATCATTTTTAACTAATCCATCTACCCCTACGAGTTGGACATCATAATCAACCAGATAACCGTTTCCTTGTACCGTGTAGGTTTGTTCAACATACTGGTTCTCGCCCAATGACAAACGGAAGGTAACCTTTGCCGATTTACCAGCAACTACCTTCTGACTCTGAGCATCGGTATTAAAGTACAAGTCGGCAAGATTCACTGTTCCTTTATTGGTAGGAAGTTCAAGGTTAAAACGACTACTTTGTTCATCAATTAAAAGCAAAGGCTGTCCTTGGTACGTTTTGTACTTCTTAAGCAATACTTCTTTTACACTTCCTCCTTTGGTACTGAAAGTAAGTCGTACATCATCGTTTTCAACAACAATGTCTTTAGCCGAGCCTTGTGCGGCACTGGCAAAATCTCCATAAGCGGCTTTGGCAGCCACTGAATCTAACTGCACGGTAGCCTGTGGAGTAGCAACGGTGGGATTGGGCTTATTTTTAGCTTGAGTGTCTGGATTAGTTTTTGGCGGTTCGGGACTTGGGACAATCAACTGATAACCAATCAGCATTGCCATAATCAGCACTAATCCAATAATTTGATTTCTCTCCATTTGTTTGATTTATACGTTATTTGTAATTCGTTATCTGTTACCGTTAACGGTTAACCGTTAATTAACGCTCTTTTCAGAAAGAGGCTGCAAAGTTAGTGAGTTTTCAAGAATTCGCACTTGAAGGATGGATAAGCGGTCATATTTTAGTGAAAAAATAACGTTAGTACTGAAAAAAACAACAAATGGAAAAATTTTCTTGACACAATCACGTTTTAGAGTTATAATTGCAAAACAATTCTGACAGTACTGCGGCTAAAATCTGATACTATTTCACCCAAACGCCGCCTCTCTTGTTCAGTACAAGCTATCATCCTATAATTTCTTGGGTTGTCCTCTAATTGTTAAATACCTAATAATAAACAATCTCCTTGCGTAAAGTCTCTCTTTACCTTTCCTTTATTTATGCTCAGCATTGACGATCTAACCCTCAAACTCTTGTCGGAGTTGCGGGTACTTGCCGAACAAATCGGTATCAAAGACCAAAATAAGTATTCTAAAAAAGACCTAATTAACAAGATTTTGGAACAACAGTCAGCTATTGCAGCGGCTGCTAAGAAATCTGTACCATCAGCGGTATCGCCTAAACGTCCACGAAAAACAGCCGAGCCAGTTGTAGTTACACCTCTTAAAAAATCACAACCCCTGCCTGAGGGTTCTATTTCGCCCCAAGAAGGTGCTGACAAACGGTCCAAACGTCAACGTATTCATAAACCTGCCGAACCATCATTGTTTGGCAATACACCCACTCCAGAAATACAAATACTACAAGAAGAAGTAGCCGCGCCAGCAGTTGTAGTACCATCCGATTTATCAGCAGAACCAGCACCTATTTCAGAAGAGCTTGTGCCAGCGGCTTTATCAGAGGAGGATTTTAACGACCTTAAAATAGACTTGCCAGAGGAAGAGTTTTTGGATACATCTTTTATTACGGAAAGCCTCGAGACTGATATGGCGTCCGAAATAGAAACGACTAAAAACGAAGAGCGTCCTGTTGAGGAGCGTCCTCGTGAATATCGAGACGATTATCAGAATAAAATCAAACGTCAGTATAACAATTATGTAAAAGAATTCGACGGACTCATCGTAAATGAAGGTGTTCTCGAAATCATGTCAGACGGTGGTTATGGATTCTTACGTTCAGCGGACTACAATTACCTGGCCAGTCCTGATGACATTTATGTGTCTCCGTCACAAATCAAATTGTTTGGTCTAAAAACAGGAGATAGTATTCGCGGCTCAGTTCGTCCACCCAAAGAAGGTGAAAAATATTTTGCCTTGCTACGCGTTGAAACGGTCAATGGTAAAACCACTGAGGAAATTCGTGACCGTATTCCGTTTGAATACCTCACGCCCCTCTTTCCCGAAGAGCATATCAAATTAAGCGGTAAAGCCGACAACTATTCAGCCCGAATTTTGGACTTGTTTGCGCCTATCGGAAAGGGGCAACGTGGGATGATTGTGGCACAGCCAAAAACGGGTAAAACGGTGCTACTCAAAGAAATCGCCAATGCCATTACTCGCAATCACCCCGAAATCTACTTAATCATTCTTCTCATTGACGAACGCCCCGAAGAAGTAACCGATATGCAACGAAGTGTGCGAGCTGAGGTAATCTCCTCTACTTTCGACGAGCAAGCCGACCGTCACGTAAAAGTAACAGGCATGGTGCTCGAAAAAGCAAAACGAATGGTAGAATGTGGGCACGATGTAGTGATTCTCTTGGACTCTATTACCCGTCTTGCGCGGGCTTATAATACCGTTACGCCTGCCTCGGGTAAAATTCTTTCGGGTGGGGTAGATGCTAATGCCTTACACAAACCAAAACGATTCTTCGGTGCCGCTCGTAACGTTGAAAATGGCGGCTCGCTCACGATTATTGCCACAGCCTTGATTGATACTGGTTCTAAAATGGACGAAGTAATCTTTGAAGAATTCAAAGGTACGGGTAATATGGAACTCCAACTAGATCGCCGTTTGGCTAATAAACGTGTATATCCTGCCGTTGATGTCAATGCTTCAGGTACACGTCGCGAAGATTTACTACTCGACAAAGAGACACTCCAACGAATGTGGATATTGCGTAAATACCTGTCAGATATGAACCCCAACGAGGCGATGGATTTCTTATTAGAACGTATGAAAGGAACCCGTAGCAATGAAGAGTTTTTGATTTCAATGAACCGTTAGAAGTCAATAATTTACAAGTAACACGGGGCTGCCCGAGCGGTCTATAGTAGGTAGTAGTTTATAGTCGTACGGTAAATAGTTGGGACTTACCTGCATTAAGTAAAAGAGAGGCCGCTTTCTGTTTGGCCTCTCTTTTTGTTTAGTATTTTGTATCTTCTTTCCTCAACAACTGTTTGTTATTGAGTTACTCCCCGAGCAAAAATACTGTCGGTTTTTTATGTAAATCTAAAGTTTTTGTTTTCCAATCTTTGAGAGTATGTGTTTTTACAAAACCGTCAGGAGCAGTTAGTTGACAAGCAATGCAGAGGCGAGTTGTGGGTTGGCAATTGATTAGAATATCCTCAAAAACTTGATTGTTCCGATAAGGAGTTTCGATAAAAAGTTGGGTTTGGTGACGATTAAGTGCTTCTTTTTCTAAGTTTTTGATGGCTTTTACCCGTTGAGGGCGGTCTATGGGCAAATAGCCATGAAACACAAACGATTGTCCACTCATTCCAGATGCCATCAAAGCAAGCAACAACGACGACGGCCCAACCAAAGGTACTACTTCAATGCCTAATTGATGCGCCAGTTTAACAGCCACAGCCCCAGGGTCAGCTACACCTGGACAACCGGCTTCTGAAAGTACTCCCGCATTTTTACCTTCTTTTAAAAGTGTTTTGAGTTGTGTAAGCGTTTCGGCTTCTGGTGTCTTTTTGTGAAGTTCATAGAAAGTTAACGATTCAATGACCTTCCCAACTTTCAAACTACTGATAAAACGCCGTGCCGTTCGGAGTTCTTCAGCAAAAAAAACATCCAGTTCTTTCACTGAGTCAGGTACTTGCAAGGGCAAAACAATGTTGGCTGTATTGTCGGCAAGGGGAGTAGGAATCAGATATAACTTCATTTCAAAAAGTTAATCA
>JBDHXS010000571.1:0-4456 GCA_039810845.1 Runella sp.
TGGCATAGTTGGCTATCTCTTTGACGCTTTTAAAGGTAAATAGTTGGTCTTTTTGCCGCCTTACGGGCGACTCAATAGAAATAACCCCTACTTTGCTCTCCACCCTTCCCGTTTGCGTTTTTTTTACGATACTTTCTACTTCTTCCAACGAAAATTCGACCGAATTTACCCCAATCGGAATCAGGTTAAGGTTACTCAACGTTTGCGAGCAATCGCCCGTATCATTGTATAAATGGCTCTGTTCCTGCACAATCACCCTGCGATTTGAGTTGGCTAAATGACGAACCGCGATGTGATTTGCCAACGTACCGGTAGGCATAAAAACCGCTGATTCTTTCCCTAACAAACCAGCAAAAACGCTTTCCATTTCTTCTACAACTCCTCCGTTTGAATAATAATCGGGCTTAATTTTTCCCTCATCAGCCATTTTTATCAATAAACTGGCGTAGTCTTTTGGGGTTAACAATAAGCCATCATGGACAAAATCAACCGACTCAGAGAGGGGCTTTGAAGCATGGATAGAAGCTGCAAAAGTGCTTTGCGTGGCAGCGGCGGCCAATACACCTCCTATTTTTAAAAAGTCTTTTCTACGCATCGTAAACGCTGTTTGATTCTTAGAACAACTCAGTTGATTTTGGTTACCCAAAAACTTTCACCCCGAAACTGACACCATGCTCTGGCCACTCCCCCGCTTTCGTTTCTCACAAAGAGCAGGTTCATGTTCATAGAAGTGAAAAAATCGGGGGCATCTTTGTACAAATGGAAAAAATTGCGGGTATCACGGCCATTCCAGACAAAGTACAGCTTGTTGTTTTTTTGACTGATAACCAACTTACCTCCCGAAGAATCGGTGTAAGTACCCTCATACAAAGCATATTCTGTACTTCTGTCTTTGACTGATGGGAGTGCGCATACACTTACACTATCAAGCTCACGAATCAGTTCTTTGGCAAAAGCAGCCATTCCTTTTTTGCCTTTTTCTTTGGTGGCAAGGGCGGCGTATCCATTCACTCCACTGGTGTTTAGGTTCCCGCCTTCCATCATCATGGGCGTCATATTGCCCGATTTACCTTTCATAGACGAATCATTGACTGCTTTGCGCATATCTACCAAATCGGGGCGGATAGTTAGCACATTGGAGGTTTCCATTTCGTCGGCATGGCCGCTGTAAGTCCGCGTACGAAAAGCATTTTCGGCGTTGGTAAAACCTGCGCGGGCGTAGTCGCTGTAATACAACAGAATACCTTCTTCTGCCAATGTTTTTGCGGCAGTGAGTAGGGTAGGGGTAGTGCTTACCCCAATGTTAATGATATAAAAACGCCGTGGACCATAAGCGGCCAAACTGCGCACAATTTGTACTACCATGTTGGTGGCAGTAGCAAAGTTGGTGCTGGTAGAACCTGGGTATTTCAAAAAAGCGGGATAAAAACCGTAATTGACAGTAGGAGTAACGACGACATTACGTTGTAAAGCGATGTGTTTAGCGTAGGCTTCGGCCTGAAGATAATCGGTCGAAAGTGGTAAGTGGGGGCCGTGTTCTTTGGCTCCTGCCCCAAGAGGTATTAGTACTACGGTTTCGGAGGTTAACATTTTCTGGGCTTGAGGCCAGGTGATGTCCTCTAAAAAAATGGCTTTGTTTTTCGGATTTCGGGGTTGGGCTACCACCGCACAGCTAACGAGCGTTAGCAACAGGAATACAGGTTTTCTCATGAAGATGAAGGGTAACAGTCAAAGTCTAAACACCCTTAACGAGTGTCAATGAATAAAACTACGACCTTCCATTCACAAATCCAACATTTTACTCCGCCTGTTTCTTCATAAACTCCTCCGCTACTTTGTCTTCTTTGCGGTAAAAAGGACGGATGATAATGCGCGTACTGCGCTCGTAGGTGAAAAAACAATAAATCCAGTTGCTGAGTACGACCAATTTGTTTCGGAAACCGATGATCCACTAAAAAATTGAGCGGGCAAAGGCTCCGTTTAAAAAGCGGATTTCCTTTGCCGGCCCTGCCTTCACCCGGGGCATAATTCTGCAAAATTGTCCAAAGAATTTACTTAATCCGGTTTTCTATTAAATAGGAAACTCTTTTTCAAAGTACCCCGCAAAACGCCACAATTCCTGAATATCATCCCGACGCACTGGATAGGGCGCGTAGCGTTCATTGAGCGACTTCAACACCAATACCTGCTTTTCTTCCAAATAGTTAAACACTTTTTTCAACACAACTCCCTCATCTTTAGTGACTACTAAACAAATCGTGCCATTTTTCACGGCACTCCATTGGTCAATGTATTCACCAAACACCACGGCTCCGTCGCGAAGCGGTGGCATGGAATCGCCTTCGTACGGAAACGCCCGGTACTTGCGGTCGGTAGGGAGAAACGGGACTTGAAAAATGGGCAAATCACTGATAAAATCCACATCGCCGTAGCCCTCGGCATACCCGCCCATGGCACGAACGGGCACAAACTCAATGTTTTCGTGGTTTTGGCTATCGACGGTCGTGACCAATACCCGCAGCGACGATTGGTCGCGCAATTGACGGGCGGCCTGCGTCAGATCTTTACTGAGCAACTCATCGACCGTCACTCCAAAAAAACGGGACAGGCGTACCAACTCTTCGTAGCGGGGTTCGGCCCGGCCAGATTCGTAAGCGGCCAAGGTGGACTTTTTCAATCCCAACTCATCGGCTAAGCGCTGTTGGGAGACTTTGTTTTCCAAGGTGTTACGGAGAAAAATCAGATTTTGCGCAAAAAACGTAACTCTATCATTCATGTTCAGGGCTGGTTAACTAAATTTCGCATCTAAAATACAAAATTGTTGTCTATTAATAAAATCCTTGCTCCTGATTTTCATCCTAAATTTATAGATGTTATGTTTGCACTCCATTTTAAGACATAGAGGGGTGTCCGAGTGGTTGAAGGAGCACGCCTGGAAAGTGTGTATACGGGCAACCGTATCGAGAGTTCGAATCTCTTCCCCTCTGCAAAAGTTTTGTAAAACCCTCAAATTCAGCTATTTGAGGGTTTTTTGTTACAAAACGTAACCGATTTATGTAACTGATTACCAAAGGACGTAAACGGTTTAGAGTTTTTAACGTGGTTTTCTTCTAACCACTTTTCAATAAATACCGATATGTGTTGAGGGTCTTTTGTTCTCATGGCTTTTTGATTGCAAAAGACTTGTTTTTTTTCGCTTGTTAGTAGTACACTACTTTTTGTATCAAATTCCGCTCAAAAAGCCCTCAAACTGAACTCTATTTTTTACAAAATGTGACGTTTTTACACTAAAAAAGGCCGTTTTTAACACACAATTGTACCTCGCACTCGCTTGGCTCTGCCGAGTGGGAATCATCTTTTTAGCCCTCTGGGCGCAGTTTGGTTTGCCTACTTGTCTATTCAAATTTTAGATTCCACCCTATCTCAAACTCCCCCGAAAACGTCGTCCAGAGGGCTTATAATAAACGTCACTCGACAGATCCGAGCGAATGCGAGGAGGCAGTAGATCATAGAAAGGCAATGGGTACTTACTGTGTTACAAACACTCTGTTTATTTTTGGTGCGCAGTCATCCTTCGGAAGGCAATGCACAACTGATGTCTTCATTTTAAAAACTATTTTATTAAGATTAGCTGTTTTAGGGTTGACAAGTAGAGTCTGTGAAGACATTGCACATTCAAAAGACATCTGATAAACAGATAATTCTTTCAACACATGATGAGAATTTTCATAATTTATTAAAGAAAAAGATGCCGCCCAATCTGTTTAAATCTAAGTTTCTTGAACTTGAAAGCTTTGGGAAATTGAAAGCATATAAGAGCGAAATATAATTTTATTTTTTTAATGAATAATAAGTACCTTCTATAATATTTTATTTGAATTACTATTATAGCGTAACTTGTTCAAGTGGGTGGTAATCAGGGTAAAATGGGCAAATAGGGCTTTGGTTTTATGGTGGTAATATCTCCATAAATGCCTTTAGGCTTATGATATTGGGTATTGGCGTACTTTTGGAGTAGAAGCAAATCAGGATCTCCAGTGATAAGATAATCTGCTTTGCTATCCCGGGCCAAACTCAATAGGTAATGGTCGTTTCGGTCACGGCCTACTTTTACTTCTGATGTAACAATCACTTTGAGGGCAAAGCCTTGAAAGTAACTTACAAAAGTTTTGACAATGGTTTGGTCAATACCCTTTTTCTGAAAGTAGGCTTTTTGAGGAAAAGCACGTATTTCTTTGAGAAGCTGGTCAGAGTAGATAAACTCTAAAATATCTAAGTGTTGGGTCAGTTCAGCGAACCTTTCGCGGGTGATACCTCCTATTAAAACGCTGGCTATGAGATTGGGGTCAATGATAATACGAATCATATAAGTTACTCAAAATCTCCTTTTCGTATTTCCTTAACAGCCCTGTTTACGTCGGTTTGTTTGGCCTTCCCATTGGGCAATGTCCCTAAA
>JBDHXS010000572.1:0-4380 GCA_039810845.1 Runella sp.
CTAATCCACTCAATGAGGATGATTTGGCGCAAAAACTCCAACAGCTTTGGCAAGATGACCTACTTCGACAAAAACTTGTTACCAACGGGCAAAAGCACGTCAAACAGTTTGCCGCCGAAAAAATAGCGAAACAATTAGTGAATATTTACGAATCCATTCTACCTTGATACTGCCCGACGCGTTTACCCATCAATTAAAAAATCAAATCGGTAACGAATTTGCTGATTTTGAAGCTGCTTTGCAGCAGACCCCTCCCGTGAGTGTTCGCTACAATGCTAAAAAAATGCTGCCTCCAACGGGAGAATTGATCCCTTGGTGTGAGGACGGTAGGTATTTAGAGCAGCGACCTGTTTTTACGCTTGATCCGCTTTTTCACGCAGGGGCTTACTATGTTCAAGAAGCATCCTCGATGCTCATTGGCGAGGCATTGGGGCAGGTAGTAGATACTTCTAAATCGTTGCGGGTGTTGGATTTGTGCGCTGCACCAGGTGGAAAAACTACCCTGCTGACTTCTATTTTACATCCCGATAGCCTTATTTTGGCCAATGAAGTGATTAAAAGCAGGGTGATGATTTTGAAGGAAAATATCCAAAAATGGGGTTTCCCCAATGTACACGTGAGCAATCACGACCCCGAAGATTTGGAACGGTTGGAAGCTTTTTTTGACGTCATACTTATAGATGCGCCTTGTTCGGGAGAGGGTTTATTTCGGAAAGACCCCGCTGCTGTCAACGAGTGGTCATTGGGTAGTGTCCAAGTATGTGCTGGGCGGCAAAAGCGCATTCTGGACGCGGCGATGCCTCTGCTAAAGCCTTCGGGGGTGTTGCTGTATAGTACTTGTACTTACAACGACGTAGAAAATCAGGAAAGTGGGCAGTGGGTGGTGCGTGATGGAGCGTTTACCGAACTCAAAATCGAAATGCCTAAAGCATGTGGTGTGGTTTCCAAACCCATTGGCTACCAATGTTATCCACACAAGGTGAAAGGAGAAGGGTTTTTCTTGGCCGTTTTTCAGAAAAAAGCGGGCTATCAAGGGGCACAGCGTTATGACACTTTGCCTAAAAAAGGCAAAGAAGAAGGTTTCAAATCTTGCAAGCGACTTCATGCCAAACAACTTCCCGAAGTGAGTCTTTGGTTGGCCGAACCTGATTCTTTTGATTTTTTTGTAAAACCCAATGGCGAAGTTATCGCCTTTGTGAGCAACCAACTCAACGACCTCAGAATACTGGATAATACTTTGTCGGCCAAAGGTTTGGGGTTGGAGATGGGAGAGTTTAAGGGCAATCATTTCATTCCGTCGCATGCTTTGGCGTTAAGTCTGGCGCTTTCTTCTCAAATCCCTCGCCTGGAATTATCAGCCAATGAAGCCCTACTGTTTTTGAAAAAAGAAAATATAATGCTGGACGCGCCTAAAGGATGGCTTTTGATTACACATCAAGGGCTGGGTTTGGGTTGGGTGAAAGGGTTAGGAAATCGCATCAATAACTATTTGCCCAAAGATTGGCGGATACGGATGGAGATTCCTGAATAACCCACAGATGAGCGTATAAACAATTAAATTACCGTCAATTTATCAAAAAATGCCTTTACCTCGCCTTCTGTACGTTTGTATCAATGATGGTTCTGATACCCGCATCAACAAAGAAATCAAGACGCTTGCTGCTCATTTTGAAATTACTTACTTGGGTATTGGACGTGATGATTCTCAGTCGTTTGTAAAACCCCTCTGTACCCAATTTTGTCTGGTGAAAGGACATCATAAGTCAATACCGACGCTTGCTAAGTACTTTTTAACATTTACTAAACTCTATTTCTCTCGTCGCTATGCGAGTATTCATGTAGTAAATGAGCAGCTATTACTTATTTTCTTTCCGTTTTTGTGGTGGAGTAGGGGGCGAGTCGTGGCTGATATCTTCGATTCCATTTTTCTGAGAACTGAAAGTTCCTTGGTGCGCTCATTGAAGTCGTTGTTGTATCGTTTGCCCAAGCAAATCATTGTTACCGATGAGAATCGTAAAATGCTTATCCCTGCTGAGTTTC
The DNA here is from genome assembly GCA_039810845.1 of Runella sp. Classification (GTDB taxonomy): domain Bacteria; phylum Bacteroidota; class Bacteroidia; order Cytophagales; family Spirosomataceae; genus Runella. The sequence goes on from JBDHXS010000572.1 coordinate 2,041, forward strand.
AATCTAAAATCACCGTAGTAGAAAACTATCCGTATGCTTTTGAGGATGTTCAATCCAAAGTAGCTGCCGACGACGAATTGTTGATTTTGTACAGTGGTTCATTGGGCGTAACGCGCGGTACACAACTTTTAGCCGACTTGGTGGCATTGTCTTCTAAAGTCAAGATTTGGGCGGTGGGATGGCTTTACGACGAACCTACGCGACAATTGGCTCAGCACCCCCAAGTAACTTTTTGGGGAGTAAAAACTCAGCAAGAAACCATGCGATTGGCCTCAGAATGTGACTATATTTTGTCTGTTTATGAACCCATCAACGACAATAATCTCAACGCCAGCCCCAATAAAATCTACGATGCTATTCAGGCTCAAACGCCTGTTATCATTAATGCCGAAGTAAAAGTGTCACAGTTTGTAGCAAAAAATAGCCTTGGTTTTGTCTTGGAGAGTTATTATGAAAAAGACGTGTCAGATTTGCTGGAAGAATTGATTTTACAGAAAAAATACTTCGTATTCGACGAAAATCTTCGCCATAGTTATACGTGGGAAGCGATTGAAAATAAGCTGGTAAAGGCAAATTTAGATTCTAAATCTACCCTTACCAAGCCATCTAACTCTAATCTACTTTTTGGGAGGTAATGCTTTTTTGGGTAACTTAATCGGTATTTTCTGGGAAGGTAAAATACCTTCTGAAGGGCTTGTAGTAGGTCGATTTCCACCTCCTGTACCACCACCTCCTCCACCGCCAGGATTACAACCCACAGGTAAGGCTAAGAAATAGTAACCATTAGAGGGAGTCGCCAAAAATGCGGTACCGTTAGCATTGGGGACTAATTCAACATAGCCTGCACGATACTCCACCGTAGTATTAGGGGTAATAATGTTTGTGTTTGTGCCTTTAATCCACTGTGAAGCCTGATAAACAGTACTGGCCGAAATGGTCGAATTTAGAGTAATTGTTGGCGGACAGACATTCACAATGAAAGTATCTGCCAAAAAGCCATTTCCTCCGTTATAGCCATCATTCACAATGTACGTAGTATTGATTGTAGGAGATATTGCAATAGACTGATTGGTGTTCCCTAAACTTCCACCGCCGAGTATTTTCCATGTATAAGCTCCCTCCCAAGAAGCAGTTAAGGCAAGGGGAAGGGTAGGATTGTTATAAGTGATTTTTTTATTGACATCCTTCACGATGGTAAACTGATCCTTAATGGTATATGCGGCATTAGCAGTATTGTCATCGGTGAGTTTGAGATATCTTACATCCAAACGATTTTTATTGATGACCAACTCGACACTTCCACCCGTAGCAAGTAGTGCATCGGTACTGTCGCTGTAAAACATGACGGGGTGTGGTCGAGAGGCAACGTTAATTTCTTTACCATCCCCAAAGCCAGGCGTTGCACCTCTGCCCGCATTGCCTGTAACTACGTGAACGGCACCGTTATAAGGACTATTTTTAATATATGGTTTTGAGGAAGGACCATAAGTCCCTGACCAATTTTGCAGTAATTGGTTAGGATTTGATCTAAATTGAGCCTTGGTAGGTGTGCCTGTTACTCCCTGCATCAAAAAAGAGCGATCGTGAGCATGAGTATGGGAGGTGACAATCAAATCTACTTTATACTGTTCCAGAATAGGTACCAATAATTCTCTTATGACAGTCAACTCGCCATCTTCGGCTGGAAAAGTAGTTGGTATGGGGTCTGAATCGTGCGTTCCTTTTGTATAAGGTGGTGTATGAAATAGAATTATTTTCCATTTTTTGGTAGTAACTGCTAAATCTGCCTTTAACCACTTAACCTGTTGTAATTGATTGAAAATACTTGGTCGGTTTGCTGGTTCATCAAACTTCAACAAATACATACTCATAGGAAAGGTAGATGGGCAACTCGTCCAACCGATAGCACCTGTATTACAACCTGGAATGGCACCACGTGTAAGAAAAAGATCGGCATGATAAGGATTTAGCATTACAAAATGCACATCACCTATATCGAAAGAATAGTAGCCTTTACTATTTGACACTACCCCGCCAGCTTCGGCCTGTGTTGGATAAGAAAAAGCATTGTAAGAAGCTACAGTAGTATCGCTATAAGGTCTGGGGCCATAATCGTGGTTGCCAAGCGAAATCCAAGAAACTGTATTTCTGAATTGATTCGGATAAACAGGGAATAAGTTATAGTCAAGTGCTGCGTCGGTACCGTCATAGTTTTGCAGTTTAGAATTGTCCCCTCCAAAGAGAATCCCGTGTAAACGCTTATTCCCAAGATAACTCATATAAGCATCTCTAACGTTTACCTGACGGCGTGTGCCATTAGCAATGTTCATAGTACCCAGG
>JBDHXS010000573.1:0-4376 GCA_039810845.1 Runella sp.
TGGTTTAGAACTTGTACTTACAGGTACACCTCTGCCGCAAGATTCACCTTTGAAATGGGATATCACGTTCAATGCAGCGACCAACCGCAACAAAGTGGTAGCATTGAGTGATCAGGTAAAAATATTCTATCTCGGTGGTGGATTTGGCCGCTCGGCAACGCCAGTAGTTGAAGAAGGTAAGGCCTATGGTGATTTGTGGGCTTTCAAATGGAACAAAAATGCTTCTGGACAGTACATAGTTGATGCCAACGGCAAGCCCAGTTTAACACAAGAACAAAGCTATATCGGTAATTTCAACCCAAAAGCCACGCTCGGTCTCACCAACTCGTTTGACTACAAAGATTTTTCTGTACGTTTATTGGTGGATGGTCGTGTGGGTGGTATTGTTGTTTCAGGGACTGAAATGAACTTGGCTTTTAGCGGTATTACTGAAGGAACTGAGGCATACCGCGAAGGCGGCTGGAATTTGGGCGGTGTAAATGATAAAGGAGAAGCAAATTCAAAGGCTATCAAAGCGCAGGATTTCTGGCAAATCGCTTCTGGTAAAAGATACGGTGCAGGTGAGTTTTTTGCCTATGATGCTACTAATTTCAGAGTACGTGAGCTTTCTGTTGGTTACAATCTTCCTGTAAAAAACATTAAAGCAGTGAAAGCAGCTAAATTGATGCTTGTAGCCCGTAACTTGTTGTGGTTATACAGAGGTAGTTCAATAATGGATATTCCAGGTTTGGAAAAACGTAAAATGTGGTTTGACCCTGATATGAGTTTAGGTAATGGCAATTTCCAAGGCGTTGAGTATGGTACAATGCCTGCAACTCGGACTCTGGGAGTAAATTTGCAAGTAACGTTCTAAGGTTTAATTTTTTCAATTAAAAATTTACAAAATGAAAATAGAAAGCTTTTTAAAATCCTTGTCTGTTCTCAGTTTTTTTGTACTCATATTCAGCTCTTGCACAGAAAAATTTGACGATATCAATACAGACAGAAACTCAGTTGCTACCGTAGGTTCGGCCGAATTACCATTTCTTTTTGCGAAAGCAGAGGCTTCTGCGGTTCCTAATATTTGGAATTATCAGGTAGCTCAAAACCTTTTTGCTGATCAGTATGCCCAATATTTTGCTTGTACGGCTACCTATTTCCCCTCTGACCGTTTGAATATTCGCATGGACTGGGTAGGGGCAGCTTTCAATCCGATTTATACCGACATGGTGCCTCAGTTGCAGTCAATCAAGGCAGCTGCTCCTGCGGGTTCGGCCGAAGCAGCCATTGCCGACGTAGTTTGGGTGCTTGGTTTTCATAGAGTGACCGATTATTGGGGCCCCATTCCTTATTTCAACGCTGGAAAACCAGGTAGCTCGGTGGCGTATGATGCACAAGATAAAATCTATGATGATTTCTTTAAAAAATTGGCTGCCGCTTCTGAAGTGTTGAAAAACAAGCAAAACGAAAAGCCGTACGGAACTTTTGACTTGATTTACGGTGGTGACGCTGCTAAATGGTACAGATTTACCAATACGTTGAGGCTGCGTTTGGCATTGCGTATTTCTAAAGTGGACCCTGCAAGAGCAAAAACCGAAGCTGAAGCAGCGGTAGCAGCAGGCGTATTCCAGGCCAGCCCAGGCGATGATGCTTTGATTCAGAAAAGTACCAAAGGGGCAGACAACAATGGCCTTTCAATCATGTCAGATTGGAACGAATTTCGTATGAGTGCTTCGATGGAATCTGTGATGAAAGGCTACAAAGACCCCCGTATGTCGGTGTATTGGTTGCCAAACAATGCTACAAAAGCCAATCCTAATGGGACAGGCAAGTACGATGGCTTACGTAATGGTCTAACTTCTACTCAATTGACAGAAGCGGTGAATTTGCCAACGGCCAATGCAAAAGTAGGTGCAAGATGGTCTTCACCTGATTTTGGTGGAAATGCCAATTATTTAGAAACACCACAAAACATCATGTCGGTTGCAGAGGCATTCTTCTTGCGTGCCGAAGGTGCCTTGTTAGGTTGGAACATGAACGGTACCGCCAAAAGTTTGTACGAAGAAGGGATTAGACAATCAATGAGACAGTGGGGAATAACCGATGCCGCCGCAATCACGGCTTATATCAATAGCCCTGATGTTCCAGTGGCCCCAGAAGATTTCTTGAAATCACCAGCAGTGTCAAAAGCTCCAATTAAATGGGCAAGTGACATAGCCACCCAAAGAGAACAGATTGCTATTCAGAAATGGTTAGCTATTTTCCCTGACGGAACAGAAGCTTGGGCGGATTATCGCCGTGCCCGTAACTTTATTTTATATCCAGTGGCAAATTCTGAAAACCCAGATATTACTGACCCAACTAAGCAATGGATACGCAGAATACCATTCTTGTTGTCAGAAAAACAAAACAACAAAGCGGCGGTTGATGCAGCGGTGCCGTTGTTAGGTTCTGGTGGCGATAAAGTGACAACACCTCTTTGGTGGGATAAGAATTAGATTTTGTATTAAGCTTTTTTGTAGATTCCACCGAATATTGTTATTTGGTGGAATCTCTTTATCACTCATACCCAAAACCATGCGAAAACTTCTATTCGCCCTTTTTACACTGTTTTTTTTGAATTCGTGTAAAAACAATGATGCCCTTTTTACCGAATTGTCCGATTCTGATACAGGTATCAATTTTAGAAATACGCTGTTTGAAGATGGCCCTTTAAACGTTGCCAACTACATCTATTTCTACAATGGAGGAGGAGTAGCCGTGGGGGATATTAACAACGACGGGCTACAAGACATACTTTTTACGGGAAATATGGTCAGAAATCGGCTGTTTTTAAATAAAGGAAACTTTCAATTTGAAGATATTACCAAAAAAGCAGGCGTTGACCAAATGCAGGGATGGTGCACTGGGGCAACGATGAGTGATGTAAACAATGACGGGAAATTAGATATTTATATTTGTCGAAGTGCTGATATTAATCCAGACCGCCGTAAAAACCTTCTTTTTATCAATAATGGTGATTTAAGTTTTACCGAAAAAGCCGATGAATACGGCTTAGCTGACAATGGTTATTCGACCATGGCCTCTTTTTTAGATTATGACAAAGACGGTGATTTAGACTGTTTTATCATCAATCACTCGATCCAAAAATATACCGCAGGCGTTCAAGATAATCCCGAATTAAGAAAAGAACGGAATCCTGATTATGCCAGTAAACTTTATCGCAATGACAATAACCACTTTACGAACGTTTCTGACCAAGAAGGCATTTTTTCAAATGTCTTGACGTTTGGTTTGGGGGTTACGGTATCCGATTTTAACAATGACGGTTGGCCTGATATTTCGGTGTCCAATGACTTCAACGAACCTGATTATTTCTTTGAAAACAATGGCAATGTGACAAGGGCATCCCCACGTTTTACCGAAAAACTTGTGCAGAAAATGGATAACATTTCCCTCTATTCGATGGGAACGGATGCTGCTGATTATGACAACGATGGAAATGTTGATTTGCTGACGCTCGACATGATGCCTGAAGACAATAAAACCATCAAAATGCACAGTGGTCCCGAGAATTTCGATAAGTTTCAGTTTTTGTTTAGGCAGGGATTTTATTATCAATTTAGCCGAAATATGCTTCAACGCAACAATGGCGATGGTACATTTAGCGAAGTAGGGCAATTGGCTGGCGTATCAAATACTGACTGGAGTTGGGCGGGTTTATTCAGCGATTTTGATAAAGATGGGTTCAAAGACCTCTTCATTACCAATGGCTACGTAAAAGATTATACTGAAATGGATTTTTTAAAGTATTCGGTGGATCGAGTCATTAAATCAATGGCCAAAGACTCCGCCAATGTGGATCCGATTCCCGAATATTTACGAAAAATGCCTAAAAATGAAACTCAAAATTATGCTTTCAAAAACAAGGGCGATGGTACTTTTCAAAAAATGTCTAATGAATGGGGATTCACCACAAAAGGCGTTTCTGCGGGGGCGGCTTATGCGGATTTGGACAACGACGGCGACCTTGATTTAATCGTGAATAATACCAACGCGTTGGCGAGTATTTATAAAAACAATTCAGAATTAGTAAGTAAAAACAATTATTTGTCCGTCAAATTGGATGGGGGCGCTACGAATCGTTTTGGCATTGGTGCAAAGGTAAAATTGTACTGCAAAGGAAAGCTAATGTACCAAGAACAATCGCCAGTAAGGGGTTTTCAATCATCCAATGACCCTGTTTTAAATTTTGGCGTGGGTGAAAATACCACCATTGATTCGTTGATAGTCATTTGGACCAATGATTCTTATCAAAAGCTCACTTCGGTTAAAACAAATCAAGTGTTAGAAGTTAAAATAGGGGATGCTAAAAACAAATGGGTGTATCAGAATCA
>JBDHXS010000574.1:0-4366 GCA_039810845.1 Runella sp.
CGTATCCGAGTTTTGGATCAATGCTCCCGATGGTCTTTGTTTTAGGTAAAAATATCTTCAATCCTGCCGAGTGGTCTTCCATTTCCGAAGGGTATTCTTTTTTATTGATTGCCTATATGACCTACATAATCGGAGCAACTTTTCACAGCCAAACCTTCTTTAGTGAAGATTTCAAAGCCGCTTGGGTATATTTCTCTACTCCTACCGACTCTCCCCGCGACGTAGTGATGGGCAACATCAAAGCGGTCATTTTAAAGTTTTATACCCCTTTTTATCTGCTTATCGCCAGCTTCATTCTTTGGATTTGGGGATACAAAGTTTTAGACGATTTGTTGCTGGTTTATTTACTTTCGTGTTGTATGACACTTTTTGAAATCATCCTCAGTTCCAATATAAAGCTACCTTTTGCCAAAAGTCCTGCCGAGCAAAAAGAAGCAGGGCAAACAATGCAACTTTTGATTCTTTTCATACTTTTACCAATATGTGGTTTTGGGCATTGGGGGCTTACATTTATTCCTTATGCCGTACCTGCGGCTTGTGTTGTAGCTTTATTTTTAGTTAGGATTCTGTATAAAAAATACGAGTCTCTGACCTGGGATAAATTTGATTTGTAAGTATTTATATTGATGTCTTTAAGAAAATCGTTGGTTTACGGTATATTTCGGACTTCAATTACTTTTTCAATTATTTCTATTATTAAAATCAATGCAGTTGTTCAAAAAACTCCTCTTTTTTTGTGTAATCTGTGGGACAGCACTTGCCCAGCAGAAACTTGAAAGTTATACGCAGTCAATTCCTGGCAGCGATGTGAAGTATGATTTAGTTGCGATTCAGGGCGGTGAGTTCTTAATGGGAAGTCCCGCCAGCGAAAAAGGCCGTAAAGAAGATGAGGGACCTCAACACAAAACAAAAATTGAGCCTTTTTGGATGGGAAAATATGAAGTCACTTGGGATTTATATGACCTTTTTACCACTAAAAATATCGAAATTGAGATGGCCAAACGCCATCCCGACCCTCAGAACAGCCTTGCCAAAACCGATGGAAGTACCCGCCCCAGCCCTGCTTATGTAGACATGTCTTTTGGAATGGGGCGTGCAGGTTATCCTGCTATCAACATGACACAATACGCAGCCATCTATTTTTGCAAATGGCTCTACGAAAAAACGGGCGTATTTTATCGCCTACCTACCGAAGCCGAATGGGAATACGCCTGCCGCGCTGGTACAACAACTGCATATTCATTTGGTGATGATGCAAAGCTATTGGACGAATACGGCTGGTATAAAACCAACAGTGGCGCTTCTTACAAGAAAATTGGAACGAAAAAACCCAATCCATGGGGATTGTACGATATGCACGGGAATGTTATGGAATGGACACTTGATCAATATGCCAAAGATTATTATGCAAAGAAAGCAAAAGGAGAGGCTAAAGAAGCATTTTTAAAAGTAACCGAACTCTATCCAACCGCAGTTAGGGGTGGTTCGTGGGATGATGATGCTCCTCTATCTAGAAGTGCTTCACGGATTCCCTCCTCACCTGACTGGAAGATTATTGACCCTCAAAGCCCAAAAAGTGAATGGTGGATGACCAGTGCTGCTTTTGTTGGATTTCGTATCGTAAGACCATTAAAAACACCGTCAAAAGAAGAAATAGCGGTTTACTATAATCCACCTTTGATTGAAGATTATTAAAAAAATAAGCCCCCAATCCCCCGAAGGAGGCTAAAATAAACATCTAAACTCCCCCCTCGGGGGCTGGGGGGCTTAACCACAAATATGGAAACCAATCGCCGAGAGTTCCTCAAAACCTCCAGTTTATTCACAAGCGGAGTACTGTTCAGCAGTCTGCCCTTTTCATCCTATGGTTATCATAACTCCAACGATGATGTCATCAAAATTGCCCTCGTTGGTTGTGGTGGACGTGGCACAGGTGCCGCTGCGCAAGCATTAACCACTAAGCAAAATGTCAAACTTGTTGCCATGGCAGATGCTTTTTCAGATCGCGTAGAGAGTGCCTATACAGCTCTTACCAAACGCAAGTACAAAGATGATTCAGGAGCAGAGGTGGATGTAAAATCAAAAATTGATGTTCCGAAAGAAAGAATGTTTGTTGGGTTTGATGCCTACAAACAAGCCATAGCTTTAGCCGACGTCGTGATTCTGGCTACCCCTCCAGGTTTCCGCCCTTGGCATTTTGAAGAAGCTGTAAAACAGAATAAGCATGTTTTCATGGAAAAGCCCGTAGCTACCGATGGCCCTGGGGTACGTAAAGTATTGGAAGTAGCCGAAGAAGCCAAACGTAAAAAATTGAATGTGGTTGTGGGGCTTCAACGCCACTATCAGCGCAACTACCGCGAAGCTATGAATCGCATACACGACGGTAAAATTGGTGATATTGTAGGCGGTAGTGTGTATTGGGTTTCTGGTGGTGTGTGGAATAACCCTCGCAAACCTGGCCAAACCGAAATGGAATATCAAATGCGTAACTGGTACTATTTCAACTGGTTGTGTGGAGACCACATCACGGAGCAACACATCCATAACATTGATGTAGCAAACTGGGCCAAACAAAGCTATCCTACCGAAGCCCGTGGTACAGGCGGACGCCAAGTACGAAACGGAAAAGAGTTCGGCGAAATCTTTGACCACCACATTGTTGATTTTACCTACGGCGATGGCACCATCATCAACAGTCAATGCCGCCACTACGAAGGTACATACAGCATTGTAGATGAAAAGTTTTTAGGAACCAAAGGCCGCATTGATAGTTTCGGTGATAAAAGCACGGTTTTGAAAGCATACAAAGGCAACAAGGTACTTTATGCCCACGAAAGTAAAGGCGACCGCAACCCCTACCAAGTAGAACACGATGAGTTGTTTGAAGCTATTGCCAAAGGTGAATACAAATTTGCTGATGCTGAAAATGGTGCCAAAAGTACGCTAACTTCTATTATGGGGCGGATGGCAACTTACTCTGGTAAAGTCATCAAGTGGGATGATGCTCTTAACTCAAATATCAATCTATTCCCCGAAAAATTGGCTTGGGATGCCTTACCTAAGTTATTACCAGGCTCAGACGGTTACTACCCTGTAGCTGTACCAGGTAAGACTATTGTAGTGTAAGTATGAGGTATCCGTTTAAAAGTTTAGGGTTTACAGTTTAAAAGTTTAGGGTGCGCATTAATTTAACCATAAACTTTAAACTGTAAACCGAACGGGCAGCCCCGCCTAACTTCTTTATTCTGTCTTCAGAATCTTAATCAATTTATTAGCGAAATCAGGGTTTTTAACCTGCAATAAATACATTCCTTTCGGTAATTGAAGCGCTTCTACACTCAGTTCTGCCTCTTGTTTTTCCCATATTATATCTTTTACCATTAAACTCTGTCCAGAGAGATTAACTATCGAAAATGTAGTAACTGATGGTTTGTAATCTGATGGTAGCCTAATTTTTATTGACGACACAAAAGGATTAGGAGAAGGTTGCCAAATGCCCATTTCAAGTGATTCTATCTCACCCATTCGACCATTATTGCTGTTTACCAATTCAAACTGAATTGTAGTTTCTCCTATTGATAGACTATTTTTAATCCCTTTCGCTTTCAAATTATAAACTCCTGGAGTCGCACTAAAACCGCCATTATCGTCAAACAATCCAAAAGGAGAAGCAGTATCAGTAAAACTATTATTAACAGGTCCCGCAATATTAAATTCTATACGATCGACGGCGGGACTCGCCTCTGCAAAAATATTAATAAAAGAAGGAAGAGATAATACTGGAATTTTATCATTATTTCGTAAAGTCCGAACAAAAGCACGAGAAGCCGATCCCCCTGCCTTGTACAAACTAAAAACAAAATTGGCCGTAACTGCTGTCGGATTCACTATCTTAATCACAAAATAATCATCTCCTGATGCACCTTGGTTATCAATCGCTCTTACCATCACGGTATAATTGCCAGCCATAGTAGGTGTACCCGTAATTTTCCCTCCTTGATAAACTAAACCTGGTGGCAAATTTCGGACAAGAATTCCAAACAGGGTTCCATCAGGATCGCGAAACATCGTAACTGAAACTCCTAAACTAAAAGGCTGACCCACAATAGCATTTTGGTCTGGAATTGGATCCACTACAATCGGTGGAATATTGTTGTTAGCCAAACTAATAGATACCGTAAAAGTAGTTTCAGAAAATGCCCCTACGCTATCAAAACCGCGAACAGTAACCCTAAATTCTCCAGCAACGGAGGGAGTTCCAAAAATCACCCCATTGTTAGCACTCAATCCAGCAGGAAGATTGAATACCTCCATACGTACTGTTCCCCCTTCTGGGTCGCGAAATATATTTGTTGGCAGCGTATAG
>JBDHXS010000575.1:0-4363 GCA_039810845.1 Runella sp.
GACCGCCACATCAAAATCATTCCCGAAATTGAAGCACCAGGGCACGCCCGTGCGGCAGTGAAAGCCATGGAAGTAAGATACGCCACCAAACTGGCCGAAGGACGCAAAGAGGAAGCCGAAAAGTACCGCTTGTACGATCCTGCCGACCGTTCTGTTTATCGCTCTGTACAGATGTACAACGACAATGTCATCAATGTAGCGATGCCTTCGGTATATCGTTTTTTGGAGACAGTTACTGACGAAATTTTAGCAATGTATCGCGAAGCGAATGCTCCTATCGAAGCCATTCACTATGGAGGCGATGAAGTACCTGCGGGAGTTTGGGAAAAATCACCAGCAGTTGAAAAACTACGCCAACAAAATCCCGAGCTTAAATCTACGGATGATTTGTGGTATTATTTCTACGGAAAAATAAATGACATGGTACAGAAAAAAGGGCTTTATCTGTATGGTTGGGAAGAAATAGCCATGCGAAAAACAATGCTTGACGGCAAGAGCCATATCATTCCTAACCCTGATTTTGTAGGTCAAGATATACAAGTGGATGTTTGGAACAATGTGCTGGGATGGGGTGCTGAAGATTTGGCGTATCGCTTGGCTAATGCGGGTTACAAAGTCGTATTGTCGTGTGTCACACACCTGTATTTTGACATGTCTTATTACAAATCCTTTGACGAACCAGGGTATTATTGGGGCGCTTATGCTGACGTGGACAAGCCCTTTTCATTTATTCCCTACGATTATTTCAAAAACTCCAAAGAAGACCGTCTGGGCAATGTTCTCGATCGTTCTATTTTTAAGGGGAAAGAGCGGCTTACCGATTATGGCAAGCAAAACATCGTTGGAATTCAGGGATTGCTCTGGAGTGAAACCGTCAATTCGCCCGAGCGATTGGAATACATGATGTTACCCAAACTTATCGGGATGGCTGAGAGGGCTTGGGCACCAACGCCTACTTGGGCTACCGATGCCGATGAAAAAGCCTATGAAAAGGCGTGGTCAGTTTTTACTAATCAACTGGGGAAACGAGAACTTCCTCGCTTAGATTATTTTGCGGGAGGATTTGCGTATCGTTTGCCAACGGCGGGTGTGGTGATAGAAGACAACCAAGTCAAGGCCAATGTGCAATTGCCAGGGCTAAGTATTAGGTACACCACCGACGGCTCAGAGCCTACTTCACAAAGTGCCATTTATACCAAGCCGATTCCTGTAAGTAAAAATATAAAAATGAAGGTGTTTGGGACAAATGACCGAGGAAGTAAAACAATTGAAGTGAATCCTTAAAAGAGATTAAACGCAACTGTACTTCAATGTTTTTTAAGTACCTATTTTATTCTCACAAAAGGTACCTCTTTAACGATAGAATTTTACGTACTTTAGTATGATTGTTTCAGACAACGACGTTATTGAAAAGTTAAACTATCTGATAGAGCAGAATATTAATAATCCTGCATTTTCACTCAATACAATTTGTAAAGAGTTGGGTATTAGCCGTACCAAATTGCATCGGATTGTGACGGGGTATAGTCAATTGTCTATTACTTTATATATTCGCAAAATAAAAATGCAAAAAGCGCAAGCCTTGTTGGCCAATACAGACTTGCGGATTTCGGAAATCGCGTATGCAGTTGGAATTGATAGCCCTCAAAATTTCAGCAAATACTTTATACAGGAGTTTAGCGCGAATCCTACACAATACCGAAAACAAGCCCAAGCCAAAGTCATACCTACACCAGCCGACGCCGATGTTTCGATTGCAGTGCTGCCGTTTGTCAACATGAGTAGCGACCCTGAACAGGAATATTTTAGCGATGGTATTACCGAGGAAATTATCAACCGCCTTACCCAAATCTCTGGAGTAAAAGTAGCGGGACGAACCTCTTGTTTTACCTTTAAGGGCAAAAACCAAGACTTAAGACAAATTGGAGGACAGCTCAATGTCAATTTCATTTTGGAGGGTAGTGTCAGGAAATCAAATAATAAGCTGCGTATTACGGCCCAACTTATCAAAGTAACCGACGGGTATCATCTGTGGTCGGAGAAGTACGACCGCGAACCCAAGGATGTTTTTGATATTCAGGATGAGATTTCGCTGACGATTCTTGACCAAATCAAAATAAAATTGCTGGGGACGGACAAAGACGCCATCCTCAAAAGATATACCAACAACCCAGAGGCGCATCAACTCTATCTCCACGGACGTTTTTACAACAATAAGTTTGCAGGTACCGATACATTCAAGAAAGCGATAGAGTATTACCAAGCGGCCATCGCGATAGAGCCCGAATACGCCATTGCCTATTCTGGAATAGCTTCCTGCTATCTAAATATGTGGTTTTATCGTTATGTGCCTGCCGAGCAGTGCTTGCCTCAAATGCAACTTGCTGCGCAGCATTCGTTGGAACTGGACAACCAAGTAGCAGAGAGCTACATGGCTTGGGCTCGTTTAAAAATGTACTATGAATGGGATTGGGTTGGGGCTATACGCGCTTTCAAAAAAGCACTGGAGCTTAACCCCAGTATGGCAGAAGCACATGGCCAATATGCCCTTTGTTTAGCGATTGCGGGGCAAATCCCCGAAGCTTTCAACCACGCCCTAACTGCCTTTAATTTAGATCCGTTCTCTTTGATTAATAACTTTTATACAGGTTATATTTACTGGATAGCGGGCGATTTTCGTAAGGCAATTGCCCAAGGTCGGCGACTGTTGGAGCTTGAACCGAACTTTTGGGGTGGGCATATTATCATGGGCTTTAATTTAATAAAGTTCAAAAAGTATAACGAAGCCCTTGCGGCCTTAGAAAACGCACTTAGTCAAAATTATAGCGGCTTAACTTTGAGCGGTTATGGAGGTTTATTAGCCCTAATGGGCGAAAAAGAAAAGGCCCGGGAGGTAGTACATCAAATGCAAATCCTGCGCCAAACCCAACCCGTGGCCAACTACGACATGGGAATCGTACACGCTTGCTTAGGCGACATGGATACGGCCTATGATTTTTTTATTAAATCTATCGAAGACCACGAGCCCCCGATGTTGTTCTTTAAGTATATCGTAAGAGACTGGTTGGGTGACTTTAAAAATGACCCACGTTACAAAAAAATTCTGGAAAAACTATTCATCAAATACCAATGAATAGTCCATAATTAGGGAGAGTTACGTTTCTATGAATATGGCCACACCCTGAAACAATATACTAAATTTTTAGGATAATATACTAAGTTTTTGAAACAATGCACAAACGGTTTTTGTAAATACTACTTTATCTTTGATTTGTTGTTAAGGCAATGGTAATCAATGTGTTAGTAGTGTTTAATTAAGATTTTTTGTGTATGAAAACCCAACATTCATTGGCTTCAGTGGCCATTACCCGTCAGAAAGACTTCAATGACTCGGCGCTCAAATGTTTACGTAGTGTGGCGCAGTATCATGGTAAGAATGTCTCATTAGCATCGCTTCGTACCAAAAAAAATCAGGACTGTGGTAGTCTCAAAGACATTGCTGAATTGGCTGAGTCCATGGGCTTACGGGCGCGGTGCATTTTTCTTTCGTTTTCAACCCTTGCCAGCGAGGTTCCCCTTCCTTGTATTATAAAGTGGAATGGACACGGGTATGTTATGGTAACGAAGGTTGTTCAGAACCAGATTGCAATTGGCACCGACCGTGAAACGGTGACGGTATCGGCGGAAGAGTTTTGTAAAAATTGGTTGCAGTCGGGAGGGCAAGAAGATACCGTGCTGTTACTTGAACCTACGCCAGCGTTTTATCAAGACGAAAACGATTCTAATCAGCCCAAACCTACGGGATTGCGGTCGTTGTTGGCCTATCTCAAAAAATACCCCAAGTTGCTGTGGCAGTTGGTGATAGGGATGCTCATTGGGACTATTCTCAAACTTATTCTGCCTTTTTTGACCCAATCTATTGTGGATGTGGGGGTTATGAACAATAACCTCAATTTCATTTACATCTTTTTAGCGGGTCAACTGATGCTTATGCTGGGACGTTGCTCTCTCGAAGCAATACGTGCTTGGTTATTACTTTTTGTGAGTACTCGGGTAGGGCTGTCGTTACTCACTGATTTTGTAGCCAAACTCATGCGCTTGCCCGTTTCGTTTTTCAATGAAAAAGCCGTGGGAGAAGTCATGCAGCGCATCGAGGACCAAAAGCGCATCGAAGTATTTATGTCAACCCACCTGACTATCATTCTATTTTCAATCGTCAACTTGGTAGTTTACACCGTCATTTTTGCGATTTATGACTTGAGTATTTTTGTGATTTTTGCGGGAGCTACCTTGCTCTACCTTGGTTGGATAAAACTCTTTATGCAAAAACGTCGTGAACTGGATTTTAAGCGGGTACACCTTG
>JBDHXS010000576.1:0-4356 GCA_039810845.1 Runella sp.
GGTTAAGCTTAAAATAGCACGGCGTCTATTCCTGACATTTTAGGGATAGACGCTGTTTTTTTGTTATTTTTGAATAGATTACGACATCTATCCGCTTTATCGCAATCCCAAACTGTATGAAAAAGTTATTTTTAGCGCTCATATCAAGTCTAACTTTTATCAGCACAGCTTTTTCCCAAGAACGTACTAGATCGAACTACGACAGTCTATGGTACTTTCATCCACTCAATATTGACATTTTAGTGGGTGCTTGGACACCCTTAAATAAACTATCAAATAATTATTACTCAGGGCTTCAATTTGGAGCAGGGGTCGGAATCATGCACTCCAAAAAAACCAGAATTCATTTACTTTTAATACCCAGAATTTTAAACCAGAAGAATCCCATATCATTAGTAGTTAAAGACTCGACAATTCAATACAAAGGCAATGACGTAGGTGCAAGCTTAGGCGGCTGGTTGACATATAACTTCTACCAAAACAAAATACAATCTTCGGAAGTAATTATAGGATTGACTGGCGAAATAATACCTACTAACGTTTTGAAAGAAAATAAAACAGACTCCATTTCCATTACAGGACTTGGGCTTTCACTTGGCATTCATACTTGGTTTAATACATTTAACAAACTGAATTTCGGATTAAGAGCTGTTTACACCTACTCGACTTATGACAGCTCGAAATACTTAGCAAAACCAATTGGAGGACATAGTTTAACATTCTCGTTGATTTACAGATTCCCTCGTCGTCGTAACGAAAACAAGAGGTGATACTAAGGCACAAAAAATACAACAGCCGCCAATAATTAAGTCTTTGCCGTAGCTGAAAACCAAACCATGAAGCTCCCAAGAGCGTTGAGAATGTCTGATTTTTGCTTCGATACGGCTTCTGGATAGATTTTTCTACCTCTTGTTTTTGATATGATAGAAGCATCGGCAACGATTGAGGAATATTCTGTAACTGTATGTGAAAAAATAATACTTCCATAATTGAAGTGCCGCCCAGAAGTACCCTCCATAATCGTACTTTGGCCTGAGACATGGAGTGGTGCAATAATACCTACACGGTTATTATCTCCTCTGATGATAAAAGCATTTGCTCTCCTACCCGAAAAACCGAGTGGGAAGGAATCCATATCAACCGCGTACCTGCTCCACTCACGGGGGCATTAGGGGGATTTATGGTGTTATTGGCATCAAATGGTACCCCCGTAGGATTAGCTGACCAAACCCACCTGTATTGGTGTTTTTTATTTCGTTACCGACTGTGCCACTCAAACACCTTAAAGGCAACCAATTACAGCTTTATCTATCCATAAAAAAAAGGGCTGTGATAAGTGATTGTCACAGCCCTTTTTTATAGTCAAAAATCATTAACTATTTATCTCCCACGCCCGATTTTTTAAAGTAATTATCTGCTTCTCGCTTGTAGAACGGAGCGAAACTTGGCGGCACAGTGCGTAGTAATTCGGTTTGTCGTTGCTTGTCTTTGACATACTGCTCAAAGGCTGCAGGAGGTGTTTTAGGAAGAGGTTTAGCAGTTTCGGCTTTGCGTTGGGTGTCTTCTTCCTGTTGGCGCAATGCTTTTTCCGACTCCAACAACCGCGTTACAATATCCTGTTGGCGCTTGATAAGGTTCGGGTTCACACGTTTATTCACCAAATCGGTTTCAGACTCGTCCATTTTCTCCATTAAATCTTTCACCTCATTGCCCAATTTTTTACCTACTTCAGTACCTTTTTGTGAATCCATCAGTTCTTTCATCATCTGTCGAATAAGGGCCTGTTCGGCGGCCATTTTAGCCACTTGCTCCGACATCTGTCGCCCGCCCATGCCTCCTTGACCATTTTGCTGCCCTTTTTGCATTTGCTGAATGCGCTGATTGAGTTGTTGCTGCAATTCTCCTAAGCTTTGCCCTTGTTTTTTACCACCTTTTTTCTTGCCTTTCCCAGGCATACTCATGGCCATCATAGCTGCCTGCATTTGTTGCAACGTTTGGCTCAGCATTAGCGATAGGTTGTTCATGGAAGTCATGGCAAATTGCTGCTTGCTGGTGGCCATGTTGAGGCGGCGCTCACGAATATAGCGCGTGCTTTCGGTCATGTGGAATTTCATGTCGTTCAGCTCGCGCGTCACGAAGGTCTGGATTTGCATTACCCGTTTGGCCAAGGCATATAAGCTATCTTCAATCACTTTGGCATCGTCTTGCAATTTAAGTTGGTCTTGGGCCAACTTGATAAAACGCGGGTCTTGGAGGTTTACACCCCGAAAATCTTTCATAACCCGTTCTTGCTCAAAAGACAATTGAATGAGGTTTTCAAGAATATCGCGCAGATTGTCCATGTTTTCATCCATTTCTTCCATTTCGGCACTTTCCATGGATTCTTGCATTTTCTGGGCCATTTTTTTCATGGCTTTGGCTGCTTTTTTCTGCGATTGCGAGGCACTCTTGTTTTGTTTTTTATCTAATTGCTTCGAACTTTCATCCTGCTCTTTGTCCACTTCCTGCTGGTCTTCCTTACCAGTGTCCATCTCCTGTTTATCTTGCAATTCTTCGTTCAATTTTTCAAGTTCTTCGATGTCTTTCTTAGTATCATCAAACTCCTTATTGAGTTCTTCCTGCTCTTTTTTAAGCTCTTCTTGTTCTTTATCTTTTTGATCTTTACTGTCCTGATCTTTTTGGTCTTTCTGGTTCTGTTCTTTGTCTTTTTGATCTTTACCGTCCTGATCCTTTCCCTTTTGATCTTTGTCTTTCTGATTTTTATCCTTTTGGTCCTTGCCTTTTTGATCTTTGCCTTCCTGATCTTTAGATTTTTCCTCGGTTTTTTCAGCTAATTTCTCCTGCTTCTCCGCCATTTCGTTCAAATCTTTTTGGATTTGCTCAGCTTTTTGCTGGAGTTGAAGTTGCTTAAACATTTCCAACGCCTTTTCGATTTCCTTTTGGGCGTTAAATTCCTTGTTTTTCAGCTTGTTCATCAACTCCTGCATCTTATCGTCCTGCTGTTGTTGTTGGAGGAGCTTTTCGAGTTGTTCGTATAGTTTTTGAGTTTCAGGATCGAGCAATTCCTTCATGAGTTTCTGTAATTGCTCCATTTTTTGTTTCATTTCGGGACTTTGCTCGGCAAACCGCTCCTGTTTTTCTTGGGCTGTTTGGGCTTGTTCCTGCATACTCTTCATGTCATTTTGTAACTCCTCACGCTTTTTGAGCAAATCTTCGATTTGTTTTTTGTCTTGAAAATCAAGGTCCTTTTCGCTTTTGAGGCGTTGATCAAGTTTTTCCAACTCTTTCTGTAGGCTCTTTGCTTTTTGTAGTGTTTTGTTGATTTGTGCTTCTGTTTTTTCGGAAGATTTCTCCGCTTCGGCACGTACTTCTTCTTTTGATGGTACCGCAAAGTCAATCAACCGTGATTTGGCTGATTTTGGGCCATTTACGCCGTCGTTGTCCCACACCTGCACATAGTACTCAATGCGGTCGCCAGGTGTGAGGCGAAGGCTGTCCACGAACCACTGAAAATAGAACGTTTGATTGGTCGTGGATTTGTTGAACGGAATACCGAAACCTTTGTAAACCAACTTTTTCTCATCAGTTTTGTCGCCTTTTCGACGTAGGTTGTAGAACACACGAAGATTAGAAAATCCGTAATCGTCAGCAATATTTCCGCCCAATACAAAATAGTTATATAGGGTTGTATCTTGGTAATTTTCGAGCGTCAGCGTCGGATGTTTGTCATTGATGACGTTCAGAAAATAACTGATTTTCTCGCGATTTTCCGACTCGTCGTTTTTAAGTTTGATTTCATAATTTCCCGAACGGCGGGCGCTTCGACTGAACTCATAGCCTCCCGTCAATTTACTTTCCGCAGGATACGTTTTTTGATCTCCTTCAAAGGCCAATGCCATTTCTTCGGTGGCATCTGTGTGAAAATCCCATGTGATGGTAGTACCTTCGGGAACAGTCAGGTTACCTACGTTGCTCAACTGCTCAGCAGGTTTTCCCAAGTACGCAGGATAATTCAGCGTCACGTCAAATGATAACAAACTGGGACGCTCGGCTATAGTTAATTTGTATTCTTTTGACTTATAGCCCGCTGCTTCAAATTGAAATTCAATGGGGCGTTGTACGTTTTTGAAAGTATAACTATAGGTATCTGCATCTTCAGACTCCAATTTGAATTTGGCTTTATTGTGAACTACATACACCGCCTCGGGCAATGCGCCGCCTGCCAAAGAAAGTTTTAGCATAAAATCTTCGTTACGGAAGGCTTTGAGATTGGGATTGTCGAGTTGGAAGGTAAAGGGGGCGTCGTTGTATTCTTTCTCAAAGTGGATGATACGGTCGGAACTGTTGGCAAAAAAG
>JBDHXS010000577.1:0-4354 GCA_039810845.1 Runella sp.
TGAAAGAAAAAATAAAAAAATTGGTTAAATTCTCTATCTAAACGAATAAAAGCCTCCTAAAGTTGCTTTTATTTTGCAATAACCGAAGGTTTTATAATGAATATTTGTTTGGATTTTCCTGTTTTTTCATCGCCGACGATTCGATTGAAAGCAAGCATAGCACCATCATGCGACCAAACAAGGTTGGACGGCGACGGATGGGTCGCTTTTGTCAGTAGTTGAAACCGATTCTCAAAGCCTTCATTGCCCGTTTTGCAGATTAAAATACTTCCCTCCCAGACATAGCAAACATGCTTTCCATCAGGATGCCATCGCACGCTACCCTCCACATTTTTATCATGAAAAGTAAGCTGGGTTGGAGTACCCCCATTAGGCGAAATTATGAAAATTTGTTGAATTCCATTAGCATCTTTGGCTAAGAAAGCCAATTGACTCCCATCGGATGAGGACCGCACAATGCCTGTACAACCTGCTTGCGGGGTGTTGGCCGTAAAAGTTAGTCTGCGTTGAACAGCCCCTTTAGGTGGCATCAGAAAGGTTGTGTCGGTCCCTTCCAAAGGGCCAAATTCACTCGGAACACTGATGTCGTTAGGGATATCTACGATAAACACTTCATCTATGTCTTTACCGTTTTTATCTTTTACTTTTCCGATAAAAGCCCTTGCCACTTGGTACCTTCCGTCGGATTTTAAATAACCTTTTGTGCCTACCCAACTATCGCCTGCCGCATGGCTGATTTCGTCCGAACCTGCTTTTGGAGTCGGAGTTACTCGAACCACCAACGCGCTGAACCATTCGCCTGAAACATTTTCGCCTTTCGTGTCTTTCTCTAATTTTACAGGTATATTTCTTTTAGAAACGCCGATGGTGCGTAAGTTGTGTTTTTCATCTGTTTTGTCTTCCAATGCTTTCAAAACAGCGTCGTTGTAGGTGTAACCAATCCATTGACCATCGCCACTCCATTCGTGACGATGCGTGCCGCCGCGCAATGCTCCTTTGGTATAAGGAGGGGTAATATCGCGAGCATCCATAAACACAGGCACATTCGGGGCTGAATCGTTGATAATGACGCCTGTGCGCCGCCATTGTTGATAGGGATTGTCTTTGGTTACACTCATCAATCCATGAATAAATACCACGGCATTATCAACAGGTGAATAACTCACTGCACCAGCTCCTGGCCCCCATTCCGCATTATTGGGAATTACATACAAAACCTTTTTCTCGCCCGTTTCGACGTTTACTTTTTCAATTTTAGCCGAGGCCGCAATGCCACCTTCTTCAGTGCGGGTGTCATAAACAAGCCATTGATTATCAGGTGAAAAATTGTCGTTATTGTCTAAGTCGTGGTTGTAACTTAGGTCATTTGTAAGCTGTTTTTCAGTCAAATAAGTAGAATCGTTGCAGGAATACATAGTCAGGGAGAGAAATAGGGAGTAAACTTTCCAAGATTTAAAAACTTGGAAAGTCTGCTGATTTTGGAAAAATGGTTGAATCGTCATTTATTTTTAGAGGTAAAAAAACGGCAGTCGTTTCATCGCAGTCACTCGCGTCCTCGCAAGTGACGACTATTATCCGGCCTCTGGCCGTACATAATAACATAGACCGGAGGTCTCATAATAACGGTCACTCGCGGGACGCGAGTGACTGCGGCGCACTGATTATTTTCAAATAACGTCCCATCCAGTAAGGTAACAAAAATGAATCACCAGCACTCAACTCGGCCTGCCCGTTGGAGACACGATCGAGTTTGAAAAGGTTACGATTATGTTTCAACTCGGGTCGTTCGTCGGGAGGTAGTATTTGGGTGATGGTTTGCCCGCGAAAATTGGTGGGCATAGGTTCAATGTCTTTGCGGTGACTATTCATCACCTGCCACTCAATCATATCCAATGGGAATTCTTTCAAAAACCAAATCGTCTCGGCTTTGTCAAACTCTTTGGCTCCTGTCATGGCATAGCACAAATTCCATAACCCATTCTTTTCGGGGCGTTCCATGTTCCAGTGCTCTTTTATGGTCACGGCGTATTGTTTCTTCAGTTCGGGGGTAAAAGCATACGGGTACAGGCACCAATAGGCCAGAAAGTACATTTCATCGTCGGAGTGGTTCCATTCTTCTGAAAGCTCAGCGGCCAGTTTTCCATCAGTTTCATCCACTTTCCCAATTTCTTTCATTGGCCTCAGCAGGTTCTCCAAATAATTGTGTTTGTTTATCAATTCGTAGGCTTTCTGTTTGTAAATTTCTTTTTTGGTGAAATGATATGCCGTTTGTAGAAAGCCGATGATGTTAGAGGAGTACAGTTTGCGGTCGCCGACGTTTTTAGGAAAGCCATTGACGTATGCGGGATTCCATTTCCCCCATAGGGTAGGTTTTCCGTCAAAATCAATCAAATACCAGTCGTTCTCGATGATGTTGGTCATCAATTGGTCGATTAGAGTTATGGCTTTTTGTTTTACTTCACCTTCCATATTTTGGGCTAAAAGGGTTAACGCAAACATCTGCCCCACAGTTTGGTCGCTGCTCGTGGTACCGCGCCAATCCCATTCTTCGTTGGAGGATTTCACCCAGCCGTTACTCATACCGCTGTCCTCTTTTTTAGGGCTGAATTTGTGATAACCTCGCCGCTCAAATCCCCGTGCAAAATAACCTTTCATACCCGTGATGGCAAATTGACGCTGCATGGCTTCAAACGATTCAAGGCAGTTGTCCAAGGCTTCTTTGTCGCCCGTGACTTTGTAGCGAAACAATTGACTGACCAAATACATCGACGTCCAGAGGTTATCGCTGTCGCGCTGCCCCATTTCAAAGGTGGACAAATCACCGTGTTTTAAGGTAGAAATGTCAGAATTGAAACCGTAGCGAATATGACGTTGGCGCACCTGTTTTTCGTAGGTTAATGCTTTATCATACAGCGTCATGTTTTGAAAATAAATTTCGCCCAAGCCTTTGGTTGTCAGTATATTTACTTTTTTGTCTTCTCCAGCCGAAATGTGTAGAACATCATTAGAGGGAATCCATCTTTCTCCAAAATAATAATTAAACCCACCCTCGGGACGAAGCATAAAAGCGCCCATAGAAGAACCAAACCAGACCTGTCCATGCACCACGGCCACGGCGGTCAAGTCAGTACAGGGAAGTTTGTGCTGAATTTCGCCCAAAGGCTTGAATGAATCACTTTGGAGAAGAAAATAACCGTTAGTTGTACCCACGTAGATTTTGTTAGAAACTACATCAAAACAGGTAAGATCTTTTCCTTGAAAAACGGTTTGTAATTCCTTAGTTTTCAACGAATAAGTTTCAAGAGATTGCTTGGTTAAAATCAAAAAACGATTTTGCAACGCATCAAAACGAACCGCCAAAACTTCTTTGCCAGCAATCATTTTTTCATCTACGACTTTGGCCTCCTGAATAAGTTTCAGGGTTTTTCCATCGGATACCAAAAAGGTAAAATTGGGGCCGGCGCAAAAAAGTCGGGCGGTGGGCAGTGTGTGTTTGGCGTACAAATTTCCTGCCCAAGCATTGCTGAATACGGCTTTATCGTCCAAATACACAAATTGCCTATCATAGACCGTCATATCCGCGATTTTCTTATCGGCCATCGGAACATATGAACGGTCGGGACGCAGCGTGCCTGGGTATTGAAATTGCCCACCGTGGGGTAGTAAAAGACCCATCGACGAGAGAATGCGTACTTTGCCGTTTTTATCTGTAAAGACCTTATGAAGTGTTACGGAACTGTCTTGTAAATAGTGCTTTACGCTAAAATCCTGTAAGTAAGGTTTATCAACATAAGCCGTTGTTTGGGCAAAAATGGGACACCCAAACAGTACACCGACAACCAGTAAAAAATACTTCTTAAATTTCATAATTGTAAAGAATGGAGCAGCAAACCGCTTGTAATTCGTAATTCTAAATTCGGATAATCCCGTCGTCATTCGTTCTACTTCTTCGCTCCACTAATCACTCCCAAATACCGCCCTGCCCAATATGGCAACAACCACGTATCGCCCGCGCTCAATTCCACACTTCCACGTCCGTTTCGGTCTAACAGAAAACGGCTGTTATTATGGCGAATCATCCCTACTTCATCAGGTGGCAGTACTTCTTTGGTGAGCTGCTCAATAAAATTGGGGGGAAGAATTTCAATGTCTTTACGGTGGCTATTTTTGACCGTCCAATCAATCATGTCCAATGGATATTCCTGCAAAAACCACACAGATTCTTCCAGATCAAAATCCTGAATGCCCGTCATGGCTGTTAAAATGTTCCAAAGGCCGTCTTTTTCGGGGCGCTCAAACTGCCAATGGTCTACGATGGCTTTTTTGTAATTGGCCTTGAGTGTGTCATTAAACG
>JBDHXS010000578.1:0-4353 GCA_039810845.1 Runella sp.
CCAAAGTGGACAGTGGCAACGGAGCTGCTCTCACTACGAAAAAGCCATTGAGTACGTGCGATCGGGTAAATTAGGCAACATTCGTTTGGTGAAAGTATGGGCCTACCAAGGCTGGATGGAGCCCGTCCCCGTCAAGCCCGACAGCACACCTCCTGCGGGCGTTGATTATGACATGTGGCTCGGTCCCGCCAAAAAACGCCCTTTCAACCCCAACCGATTCCACTTTAACTTCCGCTGGTTTTGGGACTACGCAGGTGGCCTAATGACCGATTGGGGCGTCCACGAAATCGACATTGCCCTGTATGCCATGAATGCTAAAGCACCTAAATCTGTTATGGCTTCGGGTGGAAAATTGGCATACCCCGACGATGCTTCTGAAACCCCTGATACGCTCCAAACGGTGTATGAATACGAAGGTTTTAACATGCTTTGGGAACACGCAACGGGCATCGACGGCGGGAATTATGGCCTTACCGAAGGAATTGCGTTCATTGGCAATAACGGCACCTTGGTACTGCATCGCGGGGGCTGGTCGCTGCACCCCGAAACCCAAACCAAAAATGGCATTAAAGTCTATAAAATTGAGGATATTCCTGACCAAGCGCGCAACGGTGACTACCTCAACGAACATACCAAAAACTTTGTACAGGCCATCAAAGACAACAACCCCAAACTGCTCAAATGCGGTATCGAAACAGGCAGTGTAGCGGCTATCAATGCCCACATGGGTAACATTGCCTACAAAACAGGGCGGAAAGTGTATTGGGATGCCACTACAGGCGCATTCAAAAACGACGCGGAAGCCAACGCCCTCATCAAAGCCCATTACAATAACGGTTGGCAGCTACCAAAAGCGTAAAACCCCGATAGGGTTAGAAAATGAGGCGTAAAGTTGGTAACTTTGCGCCTCATTTTGTTTTTCAACTCCATGACAGAACGTTACCTACAACGTGGGGTGTCGGCCTCCAAAGAAGACGTACACCGCGCCATTGCTAAGCTCGACAAAGGACTCTTCCCCAAAGCTTTCTGCAAAATCGTCCCTGATATTTTGGCAGGTGACCCCGACTACTGCACCATCATGCACGCCGACGGAGCAGGTACCAAAACCTCGCTGGCGTATTTGTATTGGAAAGAAACAGGTGACTTGTCGGTGTGGCGTGGCATAGCGCAAGACTCGATTGTGATGAATACCGACGACCTGATTTGCGTAGGAGCAACGGGCCCGATGCTTATCTCGTCGAGCATCGACCGCAACAAAAACAAAATCCCTGGCGAGGTCATCGCCGAAATCATCAACGGCACCGAAGAAGTACTGGAAATGCTTCGTAGTCACGGCGTTGAGATTTACAGCACGGGCGGCGAAACAGCCGATGTAGGCGATTTGGTACGCACCATTACGGTCAACAGCACGGTAATTGCACGCATGAAACGTTCGGACGTAATTTCTAACGATACCATCCAAACTGGCGATGTGATTGTCGGATTGGCATCGTTTGGACAGGCTTCCTACGAAACCACTTACAACGGAGGTATGGGCAGCAACGGACTTACTTCCGCCCGTCACGACGTGTTAGACTCTTACCTTACCCCCAAATACCCAGAAAGTTTCGACCCCGAAGTCCACAGTTCCTTGGTATATAGCGGTTCAAAACGCCTTACAGATGCCGTTGAAAATACGCCTGTCAACGTGGGTCAATTGATTCTTTCGCCTACGCGTACCTACGCCCCTTTTGCCAAAACGTTGTTAGACGAACTCCGTCCGCACATTCATGGCATGGTGCATTGCAGCGGTGGCGCCCAAACCAAGGTATTGCATTTTATTGAGAATCTGCACGTTGTTAAAAATAACCTATTCCCCATTCCTCCGCTTTTCAAGTTGATTCAAACCGAAAGTGGAACGAGCTGGCAGGAAATGTACAAAGTGTTTAACATGGGGCATCGCCTCGAAGTGTACCTTTCGTCTGAACACGCCCAACGCGTCATCGAAATTGCGCAATCGTTTGGCATCGAAGCCCAAATCATCGGCTACGTAGAAGCCAGCGAAGGCAAAAAAGTAACGGTTCAGAGCGAGTTTGGGGAGTTTGTATATGAGTAGTTAGGACATTGTTTTTTATTTCGCCCGCAGAAGGCCGCTGACTAATACAAACGCAGATTTTCGCTGAAAAAGGACTTGATGAAGACATTTTTCAGCGGAAATCTGCGGCCTTCAATCTGCGCCAATCAGCGGGTAAAATGTTAATCAAACTTAGCTAACGTTGAAAATGAAATTTCAATACTCCTCAATGTACAGATGAAAATTAGAAAAACGCTTATCGGGCTTTTATTGGTACTGATGGGCTGTGAGCGAAAAGACATCATTGATAGGATTAACTCCTGCTAATTTTCAACCCTACTCCCATAAAAATAAGTCCAAATACGGCCAAAACAGCCGACAGTCCCCATAATTCCCAAAACCCTGCGATTTTAGCATTCGCAGGGTTTTGTTTTTCGTATAAAATACTCACTTGTTCGCCGTTTTCGTAATCAGGGCGGCCCCTACCCGTATCCGACCGAAAGGTCATGCGCTTTCCTTCGTCCGTCTGAAATTCGACAACGGGATAATAAGAACCTTTCCCTTTTCGCGATTTTACATACACCGACTCCACCACTGTCCCCGTGGCTGAAGCAGCCTCTTTTGCAAATTTTTGGTCGTTTTGAAACAACATCCAAGCCCCAATCATCATCAGAAGCCCAATGATTGCAAAAATGCTTCCACCAATTCGATTTGACTTTGTTTTCATCGCACAAATAACCGATTAGTAACCCTTATTTTGGTTTTTGAGGCAACACATTTTTCTTTACATGCACACCAAACATGAGGGGAATAAATAGCAGTTTTTTCATGGCAAGAAGTACTACGTTGAACAGAAACAGTTGGGTATCTTTTACGCAAGTTAATCAAAATCAAAGCACAATCTGAAAGCTACGGCATTTTTCCGTAATTTTGCAGCCCAATTCACAGCTAAGGACTATCGACCGTAAACTATCGACCGTAAACTATCGACCGTAAACTATCGACCGTAAACTATCGACCGTAAACTATCGACCGTAAACTATCGACCGTAAACTATCGACCGTAAACTATCGACCATCGACTGTGGACTATCGACTATTAAACGTAAATCGAAGATGACTTCTCACGAAATCCGCCAAGCTTTTTTAGACTTTTTTAAGAGTAAAGGACACCTTATCGTGCCGTCGGCACCGCTTGTTGCCAAAAATGACCCCACGCTCATGTTTAACAACTCGGGCATGGCGCAATTCAAAGACTTTTTCTTAGGCAACGGAACTCCTCCGAGCAAGCGCATCGCCGATACCCAAAAATGCCTGCGCGTGAGTGGAAAACACAACGACTTGGAAGACGTAGGTTTTGACACCTACCACCACACAATGTTTGAAATGCTCGGCAACTGGTCGTTTGGGGATTACTTCAAAAAAGAAGCCTTGGAGTGGTCGTGGGAATTGCTCACTGGCATTTATAAACTTCCCAAAGACCGCATCTACGTATCGGTATTCAAAGGAGACGAAAAAGACGGCGTACCGTTTGACCAAGAAGCGTGGGACATTTGGAAAGCCATTTTAGGCGGCGAAGAGCGAATCATTTTAGGAAATAAAAAAGATAATTTCTGGGAAATGGGCGACGTAGGCCCGTGTGGCCCGTGTTCAGAAATCCACATCGACCTCCGCGACCAAGCCGAAGTGGATGCGAAGCCTGGCAAAGAACTCGTCAACGCCGACCACCCGCAAGTGGTTGAAATCTGGAATAACGTATTTATGCAGTTTGAGCGTAAGGCCGACGGGTCGTTGATTACGCTTCCTGCCAAACATGTGGATACAGGGATGGGCTTTGAGCGCCTTTGTATGGCCATTCAAGGAAAACAATCGAATTATGACACCGATATTTTTCAAAATACCATTCAGGTCATTGAGAAAATGTGCGGTAAAAAATACGGCGTAAGCGGCACGCTCAACACCAGCGATTATACCGACATCGCCATGCGCGTTATCGCTGACCACCTTCGGGCGGTGAGTTTCGCCATTGCCGACGGACAGCTTCCGTCCAACGCCAAAGCGGGTTACGTAATTCGTCGCATTTTGCGCCGCGCCATTCGCTACGGCTACTCGTATTTGGGCTTTACTGAGCCTTTTATGAGTCAGTTGGTGCCTGTGTTGGCCGAACAATTCAAAAATGTATTCCCTGAGCTTAAATCGCAGGAGGAGTTTGTGACGCGTGTGGTGTTGGAAGAAGAAAAGAGTTTCTTGCGGACGTTGGAGTTGGGAATCAAGCGATTCGAGTCGCTTAGCCCGACGGGA
>JBDHXS010000579.1:0-4353 GCA_039810845.1 Runella sp.
TTTTTGCAATATTTGCTCTATGAGTGTTGTAACATTCATGGGGTGATACTTAGAGTTGGTTCGCAAAACAAACCTAAGCATTTCACCCCTTTTTTATAAATTTCGTAGCGGACTATTGATAATTATAAATGTCTTTTTCATAGGTTTATTGGTTTGATTTTGAGAGGCTTGCTTCGAGTTTTTCAAAACGACTTTCGAGCGTTTTTACTTTTTGTTGTAATTCTTTGTTTTGTTGTTGTAGCTCCTCATTTTGCTTTGCCAATGCTTGGATGGCCGAGATGCCTAACATCGAAAGGGCTTCATAGTCCACTACTCTGAAATCATCTACCTCTCGCCCAAAAACAAAGATTTTATCGGTTTCGTAGAGCCAGTCTTTTACTGTAAAACTGTTGCCCGAAACTGCTGCGATGGTGGCTCTGATTTTGCCTCTTTCGGGGTGAATCAATTCTATATTTTCATTTACTTTTAAATCGTAATTCTTTGCTATTGAAACCGTTAGCTCTTTTGTAATAGCATCGTATTTTACTTTTTGAGCTAAGGTATAAATATCGGGTATGATGGATTTTTGTTTCGATACGGCCTCTGGATAGATTTTTTCTACCTCTTGGGCTATCACTTTTTTGAAGGTTTTAGTACCCCAAGTGCCTTCGTCTTTCATGCGGTAGTTTGTGATTTGGAGTTTTTTCACCAAATCCAAATCAGCCACATTATCAGAGCGGTTGAGGATGGTTTTGATGCGAGCGTCAGAAGCAATGACGTTTTGAGCCGCCCCAATATATGTTCCTGATACAATGCCTTGATTGGCATAAATACCAAGATTAGCAGTAGAAGTATTGGCATGAGTAAGTGCAGTAGAATTTGGGTAAAAATAAGTAGCTTGCCCTGAGCTTACATAGCCATAGGCACCCACGTGCAGGTGTGCAATAGGATTATCCGTTCCAATTCCAACAAAATTATTATCACCTCGAATGGTTAATAGATTTACTCTATTTTGATAGGTTCCATTGCCCACCATAAAAATGGCATTGGGGTTATCAATGTTATACTTTCCCATGGCAGTTGAACTATTTCCACTGGCGGTGGTATACCACCCCATGGCAGTAGAATAATTACCACTGGCGGTGGTCGCAAGCCCCATGGTAGTAGAGCTAAAACCACTGGCGGTGTTATAAGACCCCATGGCAGTAGAAACATCACCACTGGCGGTGGTATTATTCCCAATGGTAGTAGAAGCCCAACCACTGGCGGTGGTATTATACCCTGAAGCAAAAGAAAACAAGCCAATGTTGGCAGCATCCCATTGGCTACCATCTACCGTCCCTACTCTAAATGCCGAGCGAGAGGGTATCCACATCATTCGTGTGCCTGCACCACTCACGGGGGTAGTGGGTGGGTTTGTTGTATTACTCGATAAGTTTGTCAATCCCGTTGGGTTAACAGACCAAAAACCACCTGAGTTAGTGTTTTTGATTTCGTTGCCTGCCAAGCCTGTTTGTTGCCAAAAGTTGGTATTGGCGGCTGTTTTGGGTAGTTCTGTCCAACCCCCATTGCTTCTAAGCCAATAACTTTGCGTGCCCGTATCAAAGACCAACATACCATTGGTAGCACTCAATGCCTGCCTTTGGGCTGATGACATTTGGGGTAATATTATACCAGGGCGTATTTCGGTGCTTTGGGCGAAAGTAAAGCTCTTTATCCCCAAAAGGAGAAGTAGCAAAAGGGCCAATGTGAGTAGTTTTTTCATAAGATTACTATAAATTTATACTTACCTTTTTTGATTCGGTGATATAGCATTTTACCAATTCCCAATGATCAAGTAAGACACGATGATGTCTTTTGACGCAACATCAACCTCGATTATGAGCCACAACCAGCAAACAAATGAAGTGAGTAATGCATAAGGGAGTAATTTTTCATGGGTACTATTGCGTACAGAGGCTGAAGAAAAAAATCTTCAGTAACCAGTTACGGATTTGACGTGCATTTTAATTTAATCCTGTTCCAATGGTTGACTTGGGGGGCGGTACCGTCAAGAGGGTACCTCCACTCACTTGGTCGGCCCCTATGTCCCATTTTCCGCTTCGGCTGGTTCCATCATAATCCTGATCCACCAACCCACCAAGCGCTTTTCCTGCCCCTATGCACGGGCTACCATTCGCCAAATGGTATTGTCCATCTAATTTTGGGTCAGCGTTGGTACTATTTGCATCCAATTTCGATTGAGTTTTCCAGTTGGCAAACCCCTCAAATTCGGTATAGTCGCCGTCGGCTTTGTCTATTCTGAACAGGAGCGCCCCAGCTTTGTAGTAATAATTATGGCTAAAATCGTTAGTTCCTTCGGGCATTCCTCTGAGGCGTGCCATTTGCCCTTTGGCAGTAGCCGATTGTACGATGATATTATTTGATACTTTGAGGTCTTTGCATTTGGGGTAAATATCGCCTTTGGATGTGCCATAAATTTCACCTCTCGAAATCAGCAGTGCCGAGCTACCCTCATCGTTGGCAACATTGACGAGCGTATTGTTATACACTTGGGCGTTAAGAGCGGCATACAAACCTATCCCTTCCCGTTTGGCATTGACCACGATGTTGTTTCGGATAATGATATTGATGCTTTCGTAATAGGTGGGGTTGGTGGTGGTATTAAACCATTCATTGTCAGTATCTAAATAGCCCGCCACTAAACCTCCTTCACCCATATTAACCAATAGATTTTGCTCAAAAATGCAATCTTTAGCTCCTCCTTTGGCATACAGCCCATTGGTAGAAATATCATGAAAATAACAGCCCCGAACTACCATTCGGTCGGCATTTTGCGCCGACACATTGGCTGGTCCCACGCCAGAATTGTAAATTTCAGAATTTAACACCTGAATATCTTTACACCCTGGAGCTATTTTGATGCAATCTCGACCTGTATCATGGATTTTGCAATTGATAATTTTGATGTTTGAAATTCCCTTTTTCTTGTCGAAAGGTACACTGCGGTCGTCGTCCCAATCGCTTTCAAACTTTATACCATAATAATAACCACCGACAATTTCGAGGTTTTCGAGGGTGATATTTTTAATACCAGGTTCTCTAAACCAAATACAGTTTGTAATGTCTTCAACGGTCGTAACAGCCTTTATGATGGCCCATTCGCCCGCGTAGGAGTGCATGTTGATGTTTGAGGTTCTGAATTTCAATTCTTTGCTTTCGTGAGTGCCGCCTCTCAAAATGATTTCGATGCCACTTTCGACGGCCATATCAGCAGCTTTCTGAATGGATTTAAAAGGCTTGGCTTCGCTGCCGTCGTTGGCATCATTGCCATTGGGCGAAACAAAAGCTTTGGTCAGAGTTCCTGTTGTATTGTTACAACTTACTGGTTGTTGGGGGCAGCCGCAGGCAGTGGCATCTTTTTCGCAGGGGTCAACCATGCCTGGGTCAACAGGGCCAGAGCAGCCCGTCAAGACCATGAGGAGTGTACCTAAGACGGAGAGGAGTACGTAGTTTTTCATAAAATTGTAGTTTTAGAATACTATTTCGCCCGATTTATAGGCGTTTTCGAGTTCTACCTCAACAAGCCAATCTTTCTTTAATCGCAAAACGGCATAATAGACAAGTACATATTTTTTAAAAGTACCTGGGTCATATTTCCGTTCTTCTATTCTTACAATTTCCAACGACTGTCCAGCATATTTGCCATCTAATGAAGAAGGGCGATATTTGTGGTGACGTTTGTTTTTGGTAGGAAAAATCACATCAAAGGCCGTTTCAACTACTCCATCGAACACCAAATCAGAAACCCCATAGGCCAAATATTTGTTGCTTCTGACAAAATCAAAATCGCCGTTTTCATAACTACCTTTACCTAAGGTGAGATTGTCGCCACGGCGAACGATAATGCCGTTGCTCAAAGCGATGCTATCTACTTTTGGATAATCTCTAATGTCATAACCTTGTGAAAATATTTTCCCAAAAGGTATTAGTGAAACCAAAAATGAAGGGAGAACCTTGGATAGATTTTTCATGGTTTTTTATTTTTCACCATTATAAATACTCATCAAAAACGTTTTGTCGATATTGTTGGCGGCTTTTTCGCAGAAGGTTTCCAATTCAAAATGCGGTGTCATTGATTTTCAATTTTATTTCGTGCGTTTCAGTCGGGCTGTAATCCAAACTTGACTGCCATCTTGTGGGTCTTTTTCTTCGTTTTCCCATATCATTTCGCCATTGCTGGCTAACTCCACCTCGTTGTAGGAAAGAGCTTTTCTATTCACAGGAGAAATTGTCAATTTCCCAAAATTCCCGTAGTCTTGGTATTGCCACTTCCCCGCACTACCTTTTGAGGTGCACTGCCAATCATTGTTA
>JBDHXS010000580.1:0-4338 GCA_039810845.1 Runella sp.
GGAATTGTGCGCTTTCCTGACTATAAATTGGACATGGTCAGGCTGGGCATTGGTCTGTATGGTGTAGAAGTAAACCGCCAAGAACAACGAGCTTTGCAACAAATTGGTACGTTCAAAACGGTGGTTTCGCAAGTAAAATACCTTCCCGCAGGCGAAACCATCGGTTACAGCCGCAAGGGAATTCTGGAAAAAGCCTCGTCTATTGCCACCATTGCCCTGGGCTACGCCGACGGCTACGACCGACGTTTTAGCAAGGGCGTAGGCAAGGTATTGATCAACGGTGCATTATGTCCCGTAGTGGGTAACGTGTGCATGGACATGACGATGGTGGACACCACAGGCGTACCTGTACAGGAAGGCGACGAAGTGATTATATTTGGCCAAGACCTTCCCATCACTCACCTCGCCGACCAAATCAATACCATTCCCTACGAAATCCTTACGGGCATCAGCGAGCGCGTGAAGCGGGTTTTTTATAAGGAGTAATGAAAACAAATTTTACACAAAATATTGTTAAACAGACCCCTAAAAATACAGAGTTATTCAACAAAAGACATACAGATATAAGCGTTAAAATATATCATCTTAAACGAGTAGTAAACCAGTTGAAGATATTTAAACTGACAAAAATATGGGACACAGTTCAGGTGGCATTATAACTTACAATTTTAGAGAAGGTTACCGTTCAGAAAGCCTTGCCCAATATATTTTTTCAGCATTCGGCCCTTGTATTCCAATAAACCGCGAAGATGACTATGGTATTGACTTACTCTGTAATCTAGCTGACAGGGTATCGCAAATGTTATTGATTAAATCTTCATTCGGGGTGCAAGTAAAAAGTAAAGGGGAAAAGTTTGAATTTATAGGTAAACAAGCAGTTAAGTGGCTTTCAAATTTGGAATTTCCTATCCTATTAGCTGTAATCTCTAAAGAAAGTTCGTCAATAGAAATTTATTCAACTTGGAATATAAATACCTTTCTACTGCAACTTAATCTTTCTAATGAATCATGTTTTCCTGATAAAATTCAATTCATTCCCGATAATGAACCATCGTTAGTACTCTCATCTATAGAAAATGGCATCGGAAAAATTCCAATTGGCAAACCTATTCTTTCATTCAATGTTACAGAAATTGGTGAAAATGATAAAAGAGTTTCGTATTGGAGTATAATAAGTGAATGGATTGAGATGGATAGTGAAAATTATAAACTCAGACGTGCAGGATTACCTGTAAGTTTGGGTTATTATAAATGGCAAACAAATCGCCCGTTAGCTAACAATCCAAATTGGGATAAGAGGTATTTTTGGAGCCCAGTTCATTTCCAAACTGTAAAAAAAGGCATTATCGAATCTGCTATAGTTTCAGCTAATTTTTTAAAATCAACTTATGAAAGTAATCCAAAGGAATACTACTTTTACAAGGATGAATTTAATTCTTTAAGACAATATATCTTAGCTCACTGCCAAGACGAGATGTCATTTGGAAAAGAATTATTTGAAAATGAACTAATATAGAAAGAATACCTCCTAACTATAGTTTGGAATATTCTGAAAGACACTCCAAACCGCAAAATAAATAGCGTGTCTCCGACATGGCAAGTGCCAATCACCCTTTCCAAAGCTTTAAAGTGATTTCAAAAGTACCTGATTCTGTGTAGATTTGCTTCATGGAAGCATTATACACAGAAGACCAAATATTCATCCCGATAATCTCTGATTACGGATTTAAAGCAACTTTTGGCAATGAATCAAATACACTTTTTTTGCGTAGAGCTTTGCAAGCATTTATCAAATCAGATGTTCCTATAAAAGAAGTAAAATTCGACAAAAATACCTTTGAAGGCATAACTCATGATGGTAGAAGCGGTATTTTTGATTTGGCTTGTACTGACGAAAATGATAATCATTTTATCGTAGAAATGCAGTACGGAGAAGCTCCATACTTTGTCCAACGTATGAAATTCTACGCTTTGCACAAATTTAATGCAATGGTAAAACGTGGAAAGTTCGACTACGGAACACTTGCAAAAATCTATTGTGTAGCTATTTTGGCTAACGATATTCTTCCACATCCTCAATTTCATACAGTTGCAAACCTGAGAAATGAGCAAGGCGAACTTTTTGACGAACAAATGACGTTTATCACCGTAGAATTAGATAAATTTACGTTACAAGAAGCTGATTGTCAAACAGATTTGCAAAAACTGATTTATACCATGAAAACGATACATACAGTTACCCAGCCAACACAGTTCCCCAAATTTTGGGACGAAGAGTGGTTAAAAGTAGCTATCGATGAGTTGGACAGTCGTAAAATGACACCTGATGAAAAGGCTTCATTAGAGATTTTAATTGCTCGTAACGCAGAGTCTGTTAATAAAGAAAAAAGACAGCTGGAAAAATCGGTGGCGAACCTTTTATCCCTCAACTTATTGACAGTTGAACAAATTGCAAACTCATTAAGCGTGAAGGTTGACTTTGTTCTGTCTGTCCAACAAAAACTCTCTGACAAGAAATAGTTTGACAATTCTACGGACTTTTTCACGGAAGCTTTATACTCTACAATCCATTCAGAAGTTGTAGCCAATACCTAACAAAAAACATTGTTTGTAATATTCTGAAAGATACTCCGAATCTGCAATAAATAGCGTGTCTCCGACGCGGTAAGTGTCCATATAACAGCTGAACCCGAAAATTTCACCCAAAAAACCCATACAACCATGAACAACAAATCCTTATTTCTCATTTTTATTTTTGCCCTTGTCTCCGTAGTCGAAGTAGCGGCGCAGGCACTTCGTTTACCTCAAAACGCCAACTTTGGCTGCTCGGCGGGACGTCAAGTGGGCGTTACCGACATCGAAATAAAATGGAATGCCCCAGGCGTAAAAGGCCGTGAAGGGCAAATCTGGGGTACAGATATTGCGCCTTACGGTTTCAGCGTACTTGGCTATGGCTCTGAGGTGGCCTCGCCTTGGCGGGCAGGAGCCAATGAAAATACGACAATGTCGTTTTCGACCGATGTAAAAATCAACGGAAAAACCCTTGCTGCTGGCAAGTATGGCTTTTTTATTGCCTTATATCCAGATTCTTGTGTGTTGATATTCAACAAAAATACCGCTGGCTGGGGTAGTTATTTTTATCGGGAAGACTTGGATGTTTTGCGTATATCCACCCGCCAACAGAAAAACTTACCGACATCCCAAGAACGACTCGTTTATACTTTCACGAATCAAACCGAACAATCGGTAGAAGTAGCTTTGGAGTGGGAA
Organism: Runella sp.; assembly: GCA_039810845.1. GTDB lineage: Bacteria > Bacteroidota > Bacteroidia > Cytophagales > Spirosomataceae > Runella. Next base: position 3,271 of record JBDHXS010000580.1, read on the forward strand.
CGTTGGCGAATACCTTTCAAAGTAGAAATAGACCTCAAAACCACTACACTTGCACATATTCGCTCTGAGATGAGTGGCGCGTTGGGATTTGACCCTCCAAGCTTAGAAGCTGCCGCGAACTGGTGTTTACAAAATGATATTAATTATAAAGAGGCACTCAACTGGATTAACTCCGCCACTAACCCAATTTTGGGAGGCATTAACTCATTCAGGGCACTTTCTACTAAATCTAAATTATTGGAAAAACTCGGTAATACCTCCGAAGCTACCCGTATTTGGGCGCAAGCCATAGAAAAAGCCAATGCCGTCGAATTACATTCATACGGGCGTCAACTTTTGGCGGAGAAAAAAACGAAAGAAGCTTTTGCTATTTTTGAGAATAATCACAAAAAGAACAATGGCGCATGGCCTACCAACGTAGGTATGATGCGGGGCTATTCGGCAATGGGCGATACAAAAAAAGCACTGGAACACGCAAAATTGGCCCTCGCCCAAGCCCCCGACGAAGTAAATAAAAAGACTTTAGAAGCCGCTATTAAGGTACTGGAGCAAGGAAAAACCTTGAATTAGAATAAAACGATGCCCGAAAATAAGACCATTATCTCACTTTCGGGCATCGTTATTATACAATAATTTACTGAATATCAGTCTATTTCAAAGTAGCCACAGCTTCTTTAATACGGCGGCAAGCTTCCGTAAGGTTTTCGTCAGAAGCGGCAGTGGAAATACGCATACAGTTGGGAGCACCGAAACCTGAACCAGCTACGGTAGCTACAAAAGCCTCATTGAGAAGCCACATACAAAAATCATCAGAATTATTGATGGAGGTTTTTCCGTCAGTTTTGCCAAAATAATAGCTAATATCAGGAAACGCATAAAAAGCCCCCTGTGGCATATTGACTTTAAAACCCGGAATTTCTTTCAATAAACCTACCACCAATTTACGGCGGCGGTCGTAAGCTTCACACATTTCTTTGGCGGCGTCTTTCGGCCCTGTAATGGCCGCGAGTGCAGCACGTTGCGAAATAGAACCTGTTCCAGAAGTTACTTGGCCTTGTAATTTTTCTA
>JBDHXS010000581.1:0-4338 GCA_039810845.1 Runella sp.
GTCAAAAAGCATAAATCCGCCAATAAGAAGAAGCGCGTAACCAATGAACTCAGCTCCTCGCCCAAAATCTCTTTTGGAGTCGGTTACATTAGGTGAAGCCCAATTAGTTTCCAAATTTTGTGTTGTTGATTGGCGTTTAGTTAGAGCTGCCAACAAAATAATATAGAGTAAAATGATGGGAAATCCTTTGGCAAAAATCATCAGTACGACAAATATAACCCGCATAAGCGCTTTATCTATACCGAAATAATCAGCAAGCCCAGCAGCTACACCGCCCAACACGGCCTCACTCTGAATACGATGCAACGATTTGTTATTCATGTCTATTTGTGTTTAATTGTTTATTCAAAGGTACTATGCAATGCAAGGTAATAAAATATTTTTTACGACCAACGGTTTAAGGATAAAATGAATGGAAAATTTTGGGGATGAAATCTAAGTTAAAGGCGCAAATTTTTCTCAAAATAAACTACATCTGCTTCTGGATTGTAGTTGTAAGGAGCTATTTCTTCAAACCCGTAGCGGATATAGAGCTTAACAGCAGGTTCTAAACGGCGAAGGCTGTCTAATTTCATAAACTGGTAGCCTAATTTTTGAGCAGTTTTAAGGGCCACTTCCATGAGTTGTTCGCCCAACCGAAGCCCGCGATAAGCTGGCTTGACAAACATTCGTTTCAGTTCGCAAGTTTGTTCATCTAGTTTTCGGAGAGCAGCACAACCTATAAAGAACTCTCCACCTTGCACAAGCCACAACTCGCCCATAGGTGGGCCATACATAAAAGGTAAAATTTGTAGTTCGTTGTCGAACTTCTGAAACTGCAAATCAATGCCTAAACCCTCTGCATACTCTTTAAAAAGTTCGATGGCAGCAAGATAGTGTTCAGAAGTTCGAGCAACGATAATTTGCATAGCTATACATCAAGACAGCAAATACTGTTTAAAATCCTCAAAATGTTTACTCATTTGAATAGCTACTTTCTCTTTACTTAATAAATCTGACAAACGCTTAGGAATCTCTACCGCATTTGTACCAAGTGCATCCTCTACTACATCTAAAAATTTGGCATAATGAGCCGTAGAAAGAAACACACCAGCAACCTCTTTTTTAGTCAAACTAATGTACTCTTCCAGTCCCAAGTACGCTACAGCCGTATGAGGGCACATCAAATAGCCTCTACGGCTATACATATCAAACATAGCAGCTTTGGTTTGTTCGTCATTAAACCAAAAACCCGAAATATCTTGTTTTACCCGTCCCCAATCATCTCCAAAGAAACGCGTCATCCGAACGAAATTGCTTGGGTTGCCCACATCCATCGCGTTGGAAATAGTCTCCACTGACGGTACAGGGTTATAAACTCCATTTTCCAAATAATTCGGGACCACATTATTACGATTGGTTGTCGCTATAAAATGTTCTACGGGCAATCCCATACGATACGCTAAAAGCCCCGCACTTAAATTACCAAAATTGCCGCTCGGCACCGAAAATACGATAGGCAGTCCCAAGTGTTTTACTTGGGCATAAGCACGAAAATAATAAAATGACTGTGGAATCAACCGTGAAATATTAATTGAGTTGGCCGAGGCAAGATTATATTTTTGATTCAATTCAGTATCCAAAAATGCCTGTTTTACTAAAGTCTGACAATCATCAAAAGTACCATCAACTTCCAATGCTGTTACATTACCACCGAGTGTAGTCAGTTGTTTTTCTTGAATATCACTTACTTTTCCACTGGGGTACAAAATCGTGACATTAATCCCAGGTACATTATGAAATCCCTGTGCTACAGCACCGCCAGTATCACCTGAGGTAGCTACTAAAATCCGAATCTCTTTCTGCGAACGTATCAAAAAATACGACATCAAAGAAGCCATAAATCGTGCGCCAAAGTCTTTAAATGCCATCGAAGGTCCATGAAAAAGCTCAAGACAGTACGTTTTGTCTTCAATTGCGGCCACAGGGGCATCAAAATCGAATGCTCGTTCTACTATCATCCGAACATCTGTATCAGAAATATCTTCACTCAATAAAGTTTTGGATACTTCAAAAGCAATTTCGTTGAAAGTTAAATTTTCTATAGTATTTAAAAAATTGGCCGAAATTTTCGGGATATATTCGGGCATATACAGCCCATTATCGGGTGGAAGACTCCGAAAAACAGCTTCTTCAAGAGAAGCTTTGAGTTGCTGGTTTTTGGTACTGTATAAAATCATCGGCGGGTGTTGCGTATTGCACGTTATTTTTTACGAAATTGAGAGGTCAAAATTACGTGTCCTATCCCCCTCATGCAAGAGTTTCCTCAATTTTACGCCACTGATCGCACCGAATGGCGGCAGTGGCTTCAAGAAAATCACGCTACCGCCAAAGGAGTATGGCTCATTTACTTCAAAAAAAGCAGTGGTAAAACCCGGGTAGAATACGGCGAAGCAGTAGAAGAAGCCCTCTGTTTTGGCTGGATTGACAGCGTTGCAAAACCAGTAGATGAATTTTGTTACAAACAACTTTTCTCACCCCGTAAACCCAAGAGCAACTGGTCAAAACTCAATAAAGAGCGCGTTGAGATCTTGATTGAGTCAGGATTAATGACAGAAGCAGGCTTTAGAATGATTGACATAGCTAAGCAGCTTGGCACCTGGAATGCATTAAATGAAGTGGAACAGCTCATTATTCCAAATGATTTACAAATAGCTTTTGATGTCAATCCCATTGCATTACAACACTGGCAGAAGTTTTCTCGGTCATCAAGACGTGGGATTTTAGAATGGTTGCTTAATGCCAAGCGGCCTGAGACTCGTGCTAAACGCATTACTAACATTGTTGAATTAGCGGCTCAAAACATAAAAGCTAATTTTCCGCAAAAGTAGCACTACTAAAAAATATTTTTATTGCATGACAGTCAAGGACAGTTGCCAATAAGGGTCTATCTAAGTTTGTACAAATTGCATAATTTTTATTTTTACTAAAACTATAACAATTTCTCATGGAGTCTATTCTGGGCGTTATTTTTCACTCAATTGGAGGATTTGCCTCTGGCAGTTTTTATATGCCTTACAAAAAAGTCAAAGGTTGGTCGTGGGAAAGTTACTGGATCATCGGTGGTTTATTCTCATGGCTAATAGTTCCTCCGTTAGCAGCTTGGCTAACTATACCCGACTTTGAAGAAATCATCAAAAATACCCCTCCCGATGTAATCAAATTAACTATTTTCTTTGGTTTACTCTGGGGAATCGGTGGGCTCACGTATGGGTTGGGAGTTCGGTATTTAGGAATGTCTCTGGGAAACTCTGTCACATTGGGTTTTTGCTCAGCTTTTGGCGCTTTAGTACCTGCTATTTACTATGCTTTTAATCCCACTAAAGGAAAAATTTCTATTGTGGATATGGCCAATTCATTTGGGGGGCGAATAGTATTGCTGGGCATTACAGTTTGCTTGTTGGGTATTTACATCTGCGGAAAGGCCGGAATGATGAAGGAGAAAGAACTCTCTACTGAAGAAAAGCAAAAAAGTGTAGCAGAGTTTAATGTAGGAAAAGGTTTGTTTGTAGCCATTGTTTCAGGAATTTTGAGTGCCTGTTTTAATTTTGGAATTGAAGCTGGCAAATCCATGGCCGAAGCTGCCGTACAGACAGGCATGAACCCACTTTATCAAAATAATGTAATTTATGTAGTATTGTTGTGGGGCGGGCTAACGACAAACTTTGTTTGGTGTATGATTCTAAACACCAGAAATAAATCATTTGGGGACTATATTAATCCTCAAAGCCCCCTATTAAAGAACTACATTTTTTCAGCCTTGGCTGGCACAACCTGGTTTCTGCAATTCTTCTTTTATGGTATGGGAGAGAGTAAATTAGGCAATGGAGCCAGCTCATGGATTCTACACATGGCAACCATCATTTTAACAGCAAACTTCTGGGGGCTTTATTTCAAGGAATGGAAAGCAGTTTCTCCGCAAACTTTCCGCACAATTGTATTAGGAATTGCAACTATTTTACTTTCAGTAGTGATTGTAGGAATTGGTAATTCGTTATAATTTTCAACAAACCAAACTCTTTTCCGTACACAAAGCCCACTAAAATTGATTTTAGTGGGCTTTGTGTAAATAATCAATATAATTGTCGGGATGGCAAGATTCGAACTTGCGACCTCCTGGTCCCAAACCAGGCGCGATGACCGGACTACGCTACATCCCGAAAAAGAATGCCTCCGATATGAGTCGGAGGCAACTTTATAATAATTGTGGCGGCTACCTACTTTTCCACATTTTATTGTAGTATCATCGGCGGAGCGGGGCTTAACTTCTCTGTTCGGAATGGGAAGAGGTGAACACCC
>JBDHXS010000582.1:0-4334 GCA_039810845.1 Runella sp.
TGTGCTTTTTTTAGCGTATCAGGGCGAAGGGTATCCAACGCCGTTGCCAACTGCGAAAAACGCTTTTGTAGAGAATCTGTCGTGGTTTGTTGCGCCGACACTCTTACCGCTCCCACCAATAGCCACAAACCGAGAAATACCCCTAACTTTTTCAAGACTCAAATTTTAATACTTGTAAAATACGCTCCAGCTCGTCTTGCGAAGTAAAAGGGATTTTGATTTCACCTTTTTGTTTTTCATCGGTTTTGATTGAAACTTTTGCACCAAAATAAGACGAAAGCTTAAACTGTAACGAACGCATCTCCTGTTTTATCACATTAGGGCGACGTTCTTTTGTACTAACATCTTCTATCGTTAGTTTAAGTGCCTGAACGGCTTCTTCCACTTTCCGCACAGACCAAGCTTCTTCAATCGTTTTCCGAAATATTTTTAGTTGCGTTTCTGGATTCTCTATATTGATAATAGCGCGGGCATGTCCCATCGTGATTTGATCATCGCGAAGAGCTGCTTGAATTATCGGTGGAAGTTTCAACAGGCGAATATAATTATTGACAGTCGTGCGGTTTTTGCCTACTCGTTCGCCGAGTTCATCTTGTTTGAGTCCACAATCAGAGATAAGTCGCTGATAACTAAGTGCAATTTCTATGGCGTTTAAGTTTTCGCGTTGGATGTTCTCGATGAGTGCCATTTCCAGCATTTGCTGGTCATTGGCCGTACGAATATAGGTTGGAATATGGGTTAATCCTGCAAGTTTAGAGGCCTGCAAACGCCGCTCCCCCGAAATCAACTGATAGCGATCCCGACCAATCTGCCGTACAGTAATAGGCTGTATGATTCCCTGAATTCGAATAGATTCTGCCAGTTCGTTGAGGGCTTCTTCATCAAATCGGGTACGTGGCTGATAGGGATTGGTATCAATTTGCTCCACATGAATCTCGCTCATCATGCTCACGCTTTCGTGAGGTAAAGGACGCGCAGAACGATTGACGTTGTCGCTGTCTTGGAGCAGTGCTCCCAAACCACGCCCAAGACCAGTCATTTTTTTGGGAGCGGCTTTTCCGACGTTTTCCATTTTCTTACATTTATTTCGTTGTGATAGATTTTAGAAAATAAAATCTATTTAAAATCGGTGTCTTATCTTGCTCTTTTTATTATTTGGTCATCTTGCTCAAGCAAACCATTTTTACTCAAAATTTCTCGTGCTAAATTGAGATAACTAATCGCTCCTTTGCTGTCAGAATCTTGCGCAATGGTGGGTACACCGTAGCTGGGCGATTCGCTCAAGCGAATATTTCGAGGAATGATGGTATTGAAAACCATGTGTTTGAAATGCGCAGTCACTTCATTGACCACTTGGTTGGAAAGCCGCACCCGCATATCATACATCGTCAATAAAATTCCTTCAATAGCCAAATTGGTATTAAGACGTGTTTGGATGATTTTAATGGTATTGAGAAGTTTTCCCAAACCTTCCAAGGCAAAATACTCGCACTGTACGGGTACAATCACCGAATCAGCAGCGGTGAGGCTATTAATGGTAATCAAACCCAAAGAAGGCGAGCAATCAATGACGACAAAATCGTAATCATCTTTGATAGGCCAAAGTGCCTCTTTCATCTTTTCTTCGCGACTTTTGAGATTGATCATCTCAATTTCAGCACCTACGAGATCAATATGCGAAGGTAGAAGGTATAAATTTTCAAAGTTGGTTTCTACAATGGCTTCCTGTGGAATCACGCCCTCCACCATACATTCGTAGATACTGTATTCAATTTCCTTAGGATTAAAACCCAAACCCGAAGTAGAATTTGCCTGAGGGTCAGCGTCCACAATTAAGGTTTTGAAATCTAATACTGCCAGACTTGCTGCCAAGTTGATGGCTGTGGTAGTTTTTCCTACACCGCCTTTTTGGTTGGCTATTGCTATGATTTTGCCCATTGTTGTTAGGTTTACCGCCTCCAAATATCCGTCTTTATTCGGAATAACCCAAAATGTTCCACGTAAAAAATGTCAAATGTTTCACGAAGGAGACACTAAGCAGTAGGCATTAGGCAGTTAACTATGTGCGACTTAGCCTTTTTAAAGTGAATTTAAAGAAGTATTTGACTCAAAAAACCAACAAAAACTTCTAAATGTCTAAAGATTGGGCTTCTTTATGAAATGATTAAATTTTTTCGATAGAATTGAAATCATCTCAAAAACACTTCATGATAATTTATTTCGTAATCACAGTGGTATCTATTGCAATCGAGTCGCTATCACTTGATACATCAAAAGCGCGAACAATTTGCTTTTTCTTATTCCACGGAGCCGTTGTGCGACGCGCCATGTCAATCGCGATAAAAGCGACAATAGCGACAAAAATTATGCTGGCGAAAATAAATATTTTGCGGTTGCGGTTCATTTTTAGGGCAGGAGTGAGAAATCAGTAGCGAGGAGTGAACAATGCTACTCACTTCTATTTTTTAAATTGTTTAGGAGAATCGTAACTAATAAACTTACCCGTACGAGCAGATACTGCCGCCCATTCGAGGTTGTCAAATTCAATGGTTACTACACCGCCTTTTGACATGGAGCCGATGTCGGCATTGGTAAGATATTCGGAAAAATAGCTTACATCAGGATTATGACCAAAAATCATCAAATATTGACAAGTTTCTGGAGCAGTATTAACGGCTGAAAGATAAGCTCTTGGACCATTTTCATAGAGTCCTTTAGTAGTTTGTATGTTATCTTTGTCATAGCCCAATTGCTCGGCCATTATTTGAGCAGTTTGAAATGCCCGCGCTGCCGAACTACTTACCAGCAAATCGGGGTTGAGTCCTTTTTCAGCAAAAAATGCCCCCATTCGAGTAGCATCTATAAGACCTGAAGTGGTAAGTTCTCGTTCAAAATCCTTAAAAAGAGGAAGTCCATCCTCTGCTTTAGCATGGCGAACAATATATAAGTAGCGTTTCATTGATGAAATGTTTTTGGCAAAAATAGGCTATCTTTGCTGGCTCGCCAAGTGTCGTACGCATGAAATTTTTGAATTATCTCGCTGCATTACTGCTATTTATTGTTGTTATTGTATTTTACCGCTTTGTCTATCATAACGCTGTCAATGTTCCTTATTTTGATGATTATGCCTATTTGGAATACATCATTAAATTCATTCAGGCACCCAGTGCTTGGGATTTTGTGCGCGAACTCGAATACAAGCACAATGGCCACGGTGTCATCACTGCCAAATTAGTGTTTTGGATAGATTACCTGCTCACAGGTCAGGTCAATTATCGTGCTTTGATTTTAGTAGGTAGCAGCTTAGTGGCTTGCCTATTTCTGTACTTTTGGAGAATATTACAAATCAACAGACTGCCATTTTATTCCCTTTTACCAATTGCCCTTTTACTTTTTACGCCTGCCTATCATGAAAACATCTTTTGGGCTGCAGCTCTATGGCAATACACCGCCTCTTTTGTAATAGGAATTCTGGCATACTATCTTCTGGCAAAACCAACTCGGTGGGCCTTCATTGGAGCAATCGTCGCTGGTTTCTTATTGACTTATACCAACGGAAACGGTTTGTTTGGTATGTATATTGGGGTGTTGATACCGTTGCTCCAAAGCCGCTATCGAACAGCTGGTATATGGTTGTTGGCCTGTATTGCCACTACTACGATTTTTTATTGGTATTATCCGTTTGGATTTGGGTCGTTGGGTCAAGAAAAAAGCCTAAGGAATTCACTTCTTACCATTATCTCCTTCTTTGGCGCAAGTGCTTCGTACTTGCGCGGGCGCTTGCCTGAAGTCGCCATTTTAGGAGGGATAATTATTTTTACTCTATTGACTTTGACGGTTTGGCTGGGGCTTTCTTATATAAAAACTGTTTTGCATTATTTCTCATTTCCTGTTCGTTTTCAAAGAACTGGCAGTAAGCCACCCATTTTGTTATCAATATTTACAAAAAACCGAGAAAATGTATCCCTTTTGGCTTTACTCGCTTGGTTGTTGGTAACAGGCTTGGGCGTTGCAACCGCACGTGCAGGCCAAGCCTTAGAAACTCCAGCGCGCTATATGATTTATTCCGTAATGGCTGTTGTGGCTTTATACACTGCCTTTTTGCTACTCTTAACCAAACGCGGTCAGTGGATATTGACAGGAGCTATGACCGTTTTCGGGGGGGTATTTATGCTGGGAACGTACCTGTTTGCTGCTCCAGATGTCATTAATTTTCGTAATTCTCTCATAGCCGATGCTTTCTCTCTTCAACAACATCGACGGGTGAGCGGCAAGTTGGAAACGATGACAAATTCGGTCGTAAAAAAATACTTTGATGAAGCCGTTGAGAAAGG
>JBDHXS010000583.1:0-4317 GCA_039810845.1 Runella sp.
CGAAGGCTTGAAGGAAGCGATAGCCAAACGTAATAATGGAGATTTAGTTGCTGTTGGCCCCGCAGGAAGTTGTCTTTCAAAAGATGGAGGTGAAACTTGGCAACCGCTCACAGCTGCCTCGGCAGGTCTTCATGCGCTCACGGTGGCTGGGAATACGTGTTGGGCCATTGGTGCTAAAGGGCAAATTGTTCGATTAAAATAGACCAAAACACAAGATTTTACGCCATAATAGTAGCAAATCTTGTGTTAACTTTAAAGGCACAATAGTGTCTATAATGGCAACTCTACTTATTCTTAGCAGGAATTTCTCCTAAATCTAAGCGATTTTTATCTTTGTTCCAAAAAAAGCGATACTTTTTGCCCGAATCTATTTTGTACTCTTCAGTTACTTTATCAAGTGTACTCACTCGCATATATACTTGTGTATCAGCCAGTTTGAACTCAGCTCTTTTTTTGCTGGGCAAGTAAAACGACTGCCAGTTGGTGCGGTCTCCACTTACTTCATACGATATTACGTCATTAAGTTCGTTTTGAATTGAAAATGGGAAACGATCATTGGTTGGGTCTTCTACTACGTCGGCAAGAGCCACTATTTCTACTTTTATAGAACCTACATTTCCCTTCCCACGGGGTTTGACTGCCACGTATATTTCTTCTCCACGACAGCCATTTAATATGCCTACACTACTTTTGGTACTGTCTATCTTAAAGCAAGCGTTTTCTTCTTTTCCTGCTAAAAATTTTTCAGCGGAATAGGCATTGTTAAAAAACTGTACATCCACGTTAAAATTGCCGTTGGGGACTAATAGATGTTTGTCAAAATTATAATCTGCTTTGAGCAAAGTATCGGGGTTAACTAATCGCAACGACTCATAAAACCGAGTATAGGTATTGACTTTTTCGGGTTGGAATACAGTAATTCGGTAAAAAGCGGCACTTGTCCCTCTCAATACTGACACTTTAATAGGCTTTACTTTACCAACTACTTTATTTACCGTATTCGGAGGAAGCAAATTGACGTAGTCCACAATGACTTCTTGAAGCATTTTTTGGGCACTTGCATTGATTGCTATCAAAAAAGTGCTTAACAAACTCAGAAAGAATATTTTTTTCATAAAACAGCGAAGTTGTAAACGCATACAAAACGTAAAGATGGGGATTTTATTTTTCGACAACCTATCTTTGCGCCATGAACTTTCGCAAGTTACTTCGTACAAATTGGCCTTTTATGCTCCCGTATGGGTTGCTGCTGTTTGGATTGGGCGTCTCCCAAATTCTTTATCGGCAGGGTCTTATTTTATTGGAAATCAATCGATACTACAGTCCTCAAGCGGATGTATTTTTTAAGTATTTCACTTATTTGGGCGATGGAATTTTTTGTGTAGCTGTTGGTGTGTTATTCTTGTTTTGGTCACGAGCCAAAGGTATCCTCATTCTGATTTCCTATGTAATTTCGGGCATTTTGGCACAATTGATCAAGAATTTTGGATTTCCAGAAGAACCTCGCCCTGTTGAATATTTTGCAAAAATGTTGAACTCTCTTCATACAGTAGCGGGGGTAGAATTGAGTCATTGGAATAGTTTTCCGTCGGGGCATACCACCTCGGCCTTCGCCTTATTTGCATTGGTTGCTATTTGGGTAAAACCTCCGATTTTGAAATTTCTTTGTTTGTTGATTGCTGCGATGGTTGCTTTTTCACGAATGTACTTACTCCAACATTTTTTGGTGGACGTCTATGTAGGTTCAATTCTGGGCACAGCAACGGCTTGGGTACTTTTTATAAAATTTATGCCTTCCATTGAAAAAATAAAGATGCCTTTCGGTAACTAAAACGAAAACAAATGCAAAAAATAAAGCTTGAAAATCAGTGGATAGTAGTTGCGCTTGCAGTCGTATTTTTTATCCCATTTCTGGGAAGAGTTCATTTGTTTGATTGGGATGAAATCAACTTTGCAGAATCAGCGCGTGAAATGCTCATTACGGGCAATTATCTCCGTGTACAGATTGATTATCAGCCTTTTTGGGAAAAGCCTCCTTTGTTTATCTGGTTACAGGCACTTTCGATGAAAGTGTTTGGCATCAACGAATTTGCGGCACGTTTTCCCAACGCAGTGATGGGTATAATCACCCTTTTAACCTTCTATTATTTGGGAAAACGTCTTATTGACGCCCGATTTGGTTTTTTATGGGCATTGGCTTACTTAGGGTCTGTGACGCCGCATTTGTATTTTAAATCAGGAATCATTGACCCATGGTTTAATTACTTCATGTTTTTGAGTGTAGTAAATTTGGCTTTACCTGATAAAAAATCAAGTGGAAGAAGTTTCTTTCTGGCAGGGTTGTTTGCTGGCTTAGCGGTTTGGACCAAAGGTCCAGTAGGAGTGGGGGTGCCTACCTTAGTGCTGGGGGCTTTATGGGGCATCAATTATTTTCAGTCAAAATCGTTGAAACCTTCAGTCGGTTTTGAACCGACCAATGTTTTAACATTGAAAAACCTGCTTATTTACGGATTTACGGCAGGTTTACTCACGTTGGGCTGGATGCTGGCCATTATTTTGGAAAGCGGCTGGGCTACTTTTGTGGCTTTTCTGGAATACCTCTATCGCTTAGGTGCTACCTCCGAAGCCGATCATGGCCAACCATTTTATTATCATTTTGTGGTGGTTCTGATTGGCTGTTTCCCCATTTCAGTCATTGGCTTGCCGTTTGTAAGTCATATTTTTCAACCTTTGCTTCGGAGGTTTGGAAAGATTTCGCTTAGGATTGCAAATCCGAAACAGCTGACTCATCACTCATCACTCTTCGCTCCTCACCGTGCGACGGACCGTTTCTTTTATGCGATGCTTTGCCTGTTTTGGGTGGTAATGATTGTGTTTTCGATTGTAAAAACCAAAATCGTGCATTACAGCTCCATGGCCTACTTTCCACTGTCGTTTTTGGCTGCTTTGTGGCTTTATAGATGGCTCAAAGGAGAGCTTGTGTGGCCTCGATGGATGACGGTATTATTGTTAGTGATTGGCTTTGTACTGTCGTTGGTATTGACTGCTTTGCCGTTGGTAGGAATGTATGCCGCAGAATTTATTCCTTATATTGAGGATACCTTTGTTGTTGCCAATCTTCAGGCACCCGTCGAATGGGTAGGACATGAGTGGCTGTTTGGAGTGGCTTATTTTATGATGATCATTTTTGCAATGGTCATTTGGAATCAGAAAAAAGAGGGGGCAGTCAGAATGTTATTCTTCTCCACTGCGATTCTGTTGTTTTGTTATACGTCGGTGGTGGTTCCTAAAATTGAAGGATATACGCAACGAGCAGTAATTAATTTTTATGAATCCAAACGCGGGCAGGATGTGTATGTATGGCCGATTGGTAATCGAAGTTATGCTCAGTTTTTCTACTTTAAAAAGCCCATGGGTGTACGTCCCGAGGCAAGTGATGAAAATTGGTTGCTCAATGGTCCTGTTGATAAGCCTACATTTCTGATTTCTCGGATTGATCGCGCGGAAGAATATCGGCGAAATCCCAACCTGGAACTCCTGAAAGAAGAAAATGGATTTGTATTTTTTCGTCGGAAACCTGATTATAAAAAGATTTCAGAATCCATAAATTGATAACTATCAGTTGTTTAGGGTAGAAGTTGTCATCCTCAATGTCACAAATGTGTGCCATATTGAGGGTGTACAAATTTCTACTTCCATGAAAAAGATATTTCGATTTTTAGCTATTTTTCTTCTTCTATTTAACGGGGTCGGCGCAGTTGTTGGTGGTTGGATATTGATGATTGACCCCAGTGGTACCCAAATGCAACTGCCTCTGGACTATCTTAAACATATTCCTTTCAAAGATTATTTTATTCCTGGACTTATTCTTTTTGTGGCCAATGGTCTCCTGAGCTTTGTCGTACTGATTGCAACAGTGGCCAAGGGACGGTTCTACACCCAAATGCTAATTGTTCAGGGCGCAATACTGAGCGGTTGGATAATGATTCAAATCTTAATGGTTCAAGATGTGTATTATCTGCACTACCTAATGGGAAGTGTGGGGCTGGCCCTTATGGGCTTGGGATTCGTCCTATCTAATAAAGATTATCAAAGCAAGTATCAGCATTCGAAGTAGAAATCCTTTTATCAGCTTGGTTCTCAAGCCTAAAAATTTGTCTTTAGTACCAAGAATAAATTACGTACTTTTAATTTTTTGCCAAATTATTTGGAAAATAAAAATTCATGTTATTCTTTTGTTCCTGGTTTAACCAAATAGTTAAACTTTTAAGTTAAATATGACAGGAGAATTATCTACTGAAGAAAAAATTTTAAAAG
>JBDHXS010000584.1:0-4294 GCA_039810845.1 Runella sp.
TTACTCCTGCTTCATATTGGGCTTGGTTATATGGACTACCGCCCATAATTAAAACTACACCTGAATAGGGAACAGCAACTACAATAGCTGCAATATTTTGTATGGGATTAATCCAACTTGAATTGTTTGACATAATATCCAATCCTAATTGTATGTCAGCTATCCATTTACTATAACCAAATGTAGAGTACCTTATATCATGTAAATAACATGAATATTGAGTATTTATATTATACAATATAGGAATTTTAAATGCTTCAGGAACCCATGATGAACTACCACTACCACAATAATCTTTATTTGCATTAAATCCCTCATGAGACGATTTATTCTTATTTAGCATACTAGTTTTAGAGTTTTGGTTATGCAACTCATCATTAAACATCCTAATAAAAGCACCTGTAACTGCACCATTTGTAAAACTGCCACCCGATAATTCTGAAGAAACTCCACCAATTATTGCTGATGCCGCAACCCGCATTCCATAATCACCTAAATCATCCACTAATTTGCCTGTCCCCCCAGAAATAGCTCCTGTTATAAACCCATTAGCAAATTTTCCACCCGAAACTTCTGACATTGTCCCCTGTACCAAACCGTGTCCGATAATCTTAATACCTATAGCTTGTGCCTGTTGAGTCGCTGTAATACGCCATGGCAATTCATTTCCTATAGGCAACTCAGCTAAACTACCCACCCCATAAGTTAATCCTGATGAAACACCTCCTATTACTGCCCCTTTCAATCCTGATTTTAGGGCATCACCAAGCCCACCTCCATTGAGCAAAGTTCCCGTAACATTAGAGGCAAAACCAGCCGCTGCTCCTGATATAATTGCCACACCTACACTTCCAACTGCACTGGCCAAGGCAGTACCAGCCAATAAAGCAGGCATTGCAACACCACCGGTCAATATAGCTACTCCTACAACTGCTAACGGTTTTATTACCTTTTTAAAGAACTTCTTAACTTTTTTCCAAAATCCATATCCACTTGGGTCAGTATAACTCAGAGGATTGTTTTCGACGTAGGCATACCGATTCAACGCCTGCAAATCGGTCATATCTTCAATATACGGGTCGGGCTGTAAGAAACGCCCCAAAATGGGGTCATACACCCGCCCGTTCATGTCAATCATCGAAAACAAGTCGTAATGCTCGTGGTTGGTAAAGCCCCTTTCGTGGCTACCGCCAAAAGTCCCTGTCAGGGTTGTCCAATCGGCATTTCGCCGTTGTCCCCACGCGTCAAAACTCATTTCTTCAAGTAATGCGCCGCCCGCACCCGTAAAACCGGTATTGGAGCCTAAGTGATCTTTGAGGTAGTATTTAAGGGTAGTGGTTGTAGTAGCTCCCTGTGTTTCCACTATCTGCATTCCAATCCCTCCAATAAAATGGGTGGTTTTGGTTTTTCCGTTGCTGAAGGTTTCTATCTCGGTAATACCACCAATGTAGAGTTTTGTGCGCGTCAGTACGTTGCGCACGTACATCTTCTGCATAATACGTTGCTGGTCGGGGCCGTAAAACACCTCCACCCGCGCCGTATCGTTGGAGATTTCTTTTACTTTATTGAACGAAGTGTATTTGGTATCAATGTTGAGCGTAAACGAGCATTGCACGTTGGCGTTGTTAGTCCGTACGTTCACCAATCGGTGCGGGCCGTTGTTTACTCCACCGTATTCGTAATAGCCCACATCCGATTTGTAGGTGATATTGCCCAATTCGTCGTAGGTAAGGGTCGTGGCCGTTACATTGTCAATTTTTGTGGTTATCAACCGATTGATGTCATCGTACTCAAACGTTTCGGTTTTGTTTCGTTTCTCATCCCGCCGTTGGGTCAAGTGAGCCAAATCGTTGAATTGATAGGTAAAGTGTTGTAGGGTCGTTGCGTTGTAATAAGAGCGAATGGATTGTAAATACTGCGTAGCCGCCTCAAACTGTTGCTCGGTTTTTACGCCGTTGCCAAACTCCTGCAACAGAATATTACCCTTGGCATCCATCGTATTGAGCCGCCAAAAAAGACTGTTATTGGCATTGTTGCGCAATTCCGACAAATAGCCGTACGCATTGTACACATTCTTCAACACCAAACCCGTCGCGGGATAGCTCAGCGTATTGGGTCTTCCTTGGGTATCGTAAGTATAGGAAGTGGTGTACGTCTGTCCGTTTACCGTAACGGTTTCCTGATTTTTTCGCCCCAAATTATCGTACGAAAATGTATGAGAGGACACATAGCTGCTTACCGCACTCAGCTTCCCAATGGCTTTGTTACCGGTATCATAGGTATTGGTCGTCGTTCCATCCACATCCACGCGGGTCAACATCCGTCCCAATACATCGTAGGTCATCGTAACGACATTGCCGTTGGGGTACGTCTGTTTGGTCAATTCCCCAAAACCATTGTATTCGTACAGATATGTCCCCATGTCGGGGTCAATCATCTTGGTTTTAAAGCCTCGGGCATCGTATTCATTAGTAGTGGTATTGCCTTTCAAGTCTTTGACGGTCAATACTCTGTCGCCGGCATCATAGGTAAAAAAGACATTATTGCCATCATTCCAACGACTTTCCACTACTCGGTCTTTGATGTCCTCAATGTCCGTTTTCTTTTGGTTATAAAAATTGTAAAAATCAGTGATCGGTCCTCCATAGGCGGACGTAGCCGTGCGGATTCCGCCCGTTTTGGTCTCTTTCATTGCCACAACCCGCCCCAACACATCCAATTCTTTTTGGGTGTATCCCGTCGAAGTTTCTCCTTCGTAGTAAGGATAATTGTCTTTGATAATTTCGCGAACTTCGGGTGATTCTGTGCGGCTAAAGGTATGATCCATTATTACCCAACGCCCGTCAAAACCTTTGCTTTTGGTTTGTACCCCACGATTATAGGAATCAAAATGTTCCACAGAAATTTGCCCAACACTATTTTGGGTATAGGTCAGGAAAACGGCATTGGCAGGACTTTGGAAATTGGCCGCGCTTGCTTTTCGATAAGCGATGGCTTTCCATGTACCATCAGGCATTGTTTGTTTGGTCGCTCTCGAAAATCCATCGTACTCAAAGGTAGCAGTCAGTCCATTGGCATCGGTTTGAGTCAGCGGCAAACCGAATTTTTGTTCATAGGTAGCCGTGGCAGTATGCCCTAACGGATTGATCGTTTGAACGACAAAGCGCTTGGTGAGGGCATCAAAGGTGGTTTGTATGGTTCTGTTTTGATACGCCGATCCCGTCCAGGCGTTGGTAGTACTTTGTGTGATGTTACCAAAGACGTCGTAGGTGTAGGTTTTTGTGACCCGTTTGTCAGCGGCCAAATTGGCATCGGAGGTTTCTTTGGTCAATAGTCCGGTTGTGGCATCGTATTCAAAGGCAGCCTGACGAATTTCGGTAGTTTGATTGGGGGAAATTTTATGAACAGTCGCTTGGGTGAGCCGCCCCAATAACCATAAGGCGGTATTGTCGGTATATACATTGACGGTTGAATCCTTAATGTCTTGCCCATAATCTGCCACAATGTAGGTGGGATTTCCGTAAGCATCATTCAGTTTTCGGGTTTTACGGGTTTTGATATTGACAAAATCTTCAACGACTTCTTCCTGTTCATAGGCATGAAAGCTTGTGGGGTTAACCGTTGGATAACCAATTAAGACTGGGTTATGAGCGGTTCTTGAGATTAGTATATTATTTTTAGTAAACCTTTCCGTTTTTATGATGGTTTCTCCCGTGTACTTCCACTGGTCGCCACCTTGACGGTAATAGCGTACGTCATAGATTCCCGTGATGGTGTCCGTCTCAATAATTTTGGTAAATCCTCTAAAGCCGCGACCTTCTACGTTGATGGTTGCTCCGTTGTAGTGGTATTTTTTGGCTGTCTCGTCGCCCGTGGTAGTGATGGTTTTGATTTTTGAAACCATGTACAGCGGCGACTGAATATCCACGTTCGGGAACGTTACCTGCCCTGCTTTTTCATAAAGCGTCGAATTGAGCAGGTTGTCATACTTGATTTCGGTGGATAGACCGGCACCATTGGTTATTTTTTTAATGGTGAATCCCTGACTTTGCCGCATTTGTTGGATAAACCATTTGTTCTCCAGGGTATTGAAATACAAAAAATCACTGTGGGAGCCTCGCTGGAAATTCCCCATGACGGGCTTGGGGTTTGTCCCGGTATCTTTGAAACGGGTCAGAGGCCAAACATCAGCCAACGGGGAAGAAAAGTCATTAAATCCGAATTGGCCTTTATTCAGGTAGGTTCGACTCGTTCACTTCACAATTTCATAAAAAGTCAAATTCACCAAACGATC
>JBDHXS010000585.1:0-4292 GCA_039810845.1 Runella sp.
ATCTCTGAATGTAACATAATCGTTTATCCGTTTTTAATCTATTGAATCTGTTCAATCCGCGTTCTATTGGGCTCTTGATAAAGCAAAACCTGCCGCGCCGATAGCCCCCGCCATATCGCCAAAATGCGCTTGGACGATAGGAGTTTGCTTTCCACCAGGCCGCCATTCATAAAGTTGCATAAATTGTTTCAACGGCTCAAAGAGCGCATCGTCGGCCAGCGTGATGCCTCCCGCCAGTACAATGAGTTCGGGTGAGAAAATATTGACTACAGAACTCAACGCCACAGCTAATTTTTGCACAGAAGTCAGCCAAACGAGCGTAGCCCAAGCATCTCCTTTGCGGTAGGCTTCTACCAACTCCCAAGTAGATTCAAACTTTCCTTTGGAGCGTTTTTGGACGGAATAATTACCAATAGCGTATTCTAAACTCCCAGGAGTACCTACGATACTCACCTCGTCGTCGGTGGCATTGAGCGAAAGGTGTCCCAAGTGTCCTGCCATTTGGCTAAGTCCCTGATAAAGTTGGCCATTGATTAACAATCCTCCGCCTACGCCCGTACCGAGGGTTAGCAAAACTACGTTTTTGAAACCTTTGGCCACCCCAAAAGTTGCCTCGGCCATCAATGCCGAGTGGGCGTCGTTGAGGAGGTAGGTGCGCTGTCCAAAGTAGCTGCTCCAGTCAAAATTTTCGAGACCATTCAGTCGGTTGGGTAAAAATGAGATACAGGTATTTTGGGCGTCAGGTAGCCCAGGCGACGACATACCGATGGTGTCAATGGGCGTTTGCCAGTAGTTTCGGAGGTAGGTCACCATTTCGAGTACATTTTCGCGCCATTTCCCTTCGGAATCGTCGTGCGTGGCTACATAATGTTGCTTCAAAATCTCACCTTTGTCATCTACGATAATTCCTTTTATGTTGGTACCACCAAGGTCTATGCCGATTGCTGTTTTCATATTTTTTAAATGTCGAGTTGAAATGTCGAGTTCAGAGTGCAAAATGTCGAGTTGAAAACCCTCATTCGACATTCTGCATTCTACCTTCGGCACTTTCATTAGGATTTTATGCGATTTTTCTTAGCAGTTATTACTGACGCTGAAAAAATGGCTAATAGTTCGTTAGCTTCTTTCATCAGGTCTTCCAAACGTTTTACATCAATTAATTCTGCCTCTGTTAAGAGTTCCATCCAGAATAAAGACTCATCAACTTCTTCTTCACTTATATGTATTTTATTGATGAAATCTGCCTGAGATTTTGCCCGACAAGCAGCACGATAATTTGCGCCTACTGATGTTCCAGAACGTAGCAACTGTTTCCCAATCACGGCACTTACTTTGTCATTGGGTAGTGCTTGTATCAGTTTGATTATCCTAAGAGAGAATAATTTTGTACGTTGTTTTAAATCTTGCTTAGATTTCATTGTAATGGCATTTGATGAATAATTACTTTCAAATGATTTACTTCGACATTCTGCATTCTCCCTTTGACATTACGATTTACTTCGACACTCTGCACTCTACATTCGACACTCAATACTGTCCTTCCGTCACTCCCCAACCACCATCTACGGCCAGTACTTGTCCTGTGGTAAATTTTGAATAATCAGACATAAAATAAACCGCTGCGCCGTCTAAGTCAGTGGGTTGTCCGTTTCGGCCACCGTCGAGGGGTTGTTTGGTTTTGACAAAATTCATAATCACATCGTCTTGAGAGGCGCGCTGACTCATGGGTGTTTCTACGAGGGCAGGGGCTAAGACATTGACGCGGATGTTGTCCTTGGCGTAGTAAGACGCAATGGACTTGGTAAAGCCAATAATAGCCGATTTGGTGGCAGCGTAGGCGTGAGTAGTAAAATACTTTGGTGAAGGTGAATACCCCAATACCGAACCTACGTTGAGAATGCTGCCGCCTGATTTTTGTTGGAGAAATTGCTGTACGGCGGCTTGGTTAGAAAGCATGAGTGATGTGAGATTGAGTTCAAAAGTCTTGTTCCATCCCTCAAGCGTAAGCTCGTGCAGCGGCCCGTCGCCGTATTTGCGCCCGCTGCCGCCAGCGACGTGATACAGGCCGTCGAAACGGCCAAATGTATCAATGGCCAAAGCAATTGCTTTTTCAGCAGTGGAGGGGTGAGAAGCATCACCTTGAAGGGCTACGGCAACGCGGTTTCCCAATTGTTTTTGAGCTTCGTCACAACTATCTAGATTACGACCTACTACTACTATTCTGGCTCCCTGACTTACAAAAGCCTTAGCGGCTGAGATCCCAAGCCCTGTTGTGCCGCCTATGATGACAATTGTCTTATTTTCAAGCCAATTTTCGGAAAGCATACTTAATTTTATTTTTAAAATTTCACTATTTGGGCTATAAAAAAGCCTATTTTTGAGGAATTTATACCAACTTATTATAAAAAGTTGAACACACTTTTATCTTACCTTAACCGTTCAGAAAATAGTTTAGATCCGTGACTCAAGTAACGTATTTTGTAGAAGAAGTAAAGGTATTTCTAAGACCGTGGCAACCAGAGGTTACTTCGGCTATTGAGTCCCTAATCACCCCTTTTCCCTTCTTTTATTTTGCTGACCGAAAGCTGATTGTTCACTGTATTGAGCTTCGTATATTAAGTACCGATTTTCATAGTTTGTTTTTTGCTGATATATCGGAACAAATGGCTCTACAAAGTATCAAAATCATTCATTTATGGGAAGATGCATGGTTTACCAAAAAGGAAATAGTACAATCACGTCTACGGGCAGCTCTGGGAGAAACCCAACGCATTCCTGCTCGGTTGACGAAAGTAAGACGTATTGATAAGCCACTATTGGATGAATTTATCCGAAATAATCATTTGCAGGTTTCTACGACGGCTAAATATAAGTACGGCCTTTTCTTCCCAAAACAATACGAGCGAATCATCAAAACTGACTTTTCTACTATTCGGGCTGCATTTGCGGGGTCCCAAGAAGTTCTGGTAGCGGTAGCTTCTTTTAGTGGTGGAAAAAATATTTTGCGCAGCGGGCAAACATATCGCTCCTTTGAACTGATTCGTTTTGCCAATCTGTTGAATTGCACTGTTGTAGGAGGGTTAGATAAATTACTGAAAGCCTTCGTAAAAGAAATCCATCCCGACGACATCATGACGTATGCCGACCGAGATTGGTCTGATGGAGGCAGCTATGAACGATTGGGTTTTGAACGACTTGGAAGTACTTCACCACAGACATTTTTTGTAAACCCAAACACCATGGAACGTCACTATGCTGAGCGTTTGGAAGACAGTAAGATTCCTTCAGATTGGATAAAAATTTTTAATGCAGGGAGTTGGAAATTTCTGAAGAAATGGAAATGAGGTTTGTTCAATCAATTGTAAGAATTACCTCTTTTAAAATCTTTGTGGGAGTCATGCCCTTCAATTTCCAACTCTGATACCGTAGTTGAACAGGGAGCCTGTGCTATAAGGTAACAAATGAGGGTATGGTTGGGAATTTTGATGCTTTTAGTTCAGTAGCGATACACGATACCTTTTATTTTGCTATTGTATGCGAAAAATTAACATTTTGACCCCTCTTGTGCTCATTTTGAGCTTATCATTCAGCATTTTTGCCCAAAACACCTTAAAAAAAATCAAAGTACAAGGTAATAAAGTCGTCGCCGAAGATGGGAACGCAATAGTATTTAGGGGTATGAATGTAGCCGACCCTGACAATCTACACACCAAAGGACATTGGGACAAAGCCTTGTTGCAAGAAGTGAAAAATTGGGGTGCTAACATTGTCCGTTTTCCCGTTCATCCTACTGCTTGGCGAAAACAAGGCAAAGCCAACTACTTAAAGTTGCTCGACGATGGGGTAAAATGGGCTACAGATTTAGGACTATACGTTATCATTGATTGGCATTCGATTGGGAATCTTCGCACCGAAATGTACCAAGCTGATATGTATGAAACGACCCAAAAAGAAACCTTTGAGTTTTGGAGAACAATGGCCAAACACTATAAAGGAAACAATACCGTCGCCTTTTTTGAACTATTCAATGAACCCACCATTCAAAATGGTCAATTAGGGACTTGCTCATGGGAGCAATGGAAAGTCTTGAACGAAGAAATGATTGGCATCATACGTGCCCACGGCAACGAGGCCATTCCGTTAGTAGCGGGATTTAACTGGGCTTACGACCTGACGCCTGTCAAAGAAAATCCAGTCAACGCACCTAACATTGCCTACGTCAGCCACCCGAATCCTATGAAAAATGGCGGTAAGCCTTGGGAAAAAAAATGGCCCACTGATTGGGGGTTTGT
>JBDHXS010000586.1:0-4282 GCA_039810845.1 Runella sp.
ACAGGCCAAGATGTACAACGAGGTACTTTCTCCCACCGCCATGCAGTACTTCACGATGTAGAAACCAATGCCAACCATAATAGTTTGGGATACATTGGCGAAGGGCAAGGTAAATTTGAGATTTACAACTCCCTTTTGTCAGAATATGGTGTCATGGGTTTTGAATACGGATATGCCATGGCTAACCCTCATGCCTTGGTTATTTGGGAAGCGCAGTTCGGCGATTTTGTCAATGGTGCACAAATCATGATAGATCAATTCATTTCGGCTACAGAGTCAAAATGGAATGCCATGAATAGTTTAGTGATGCTCTTGCCTCACGGTTATGAAGGACAAGGCCCCGAACACTCCAGTGCACGCCCCGAACGTTTTCTGATTTTGTCGGCTGAGTATAATATGTATGTATGTAATGTCACTACACCAGCCAACTTCTTCCACATGATACGTCGACAGTTGGCGTTGCCTTTCCGCAAGCCTTGTATCCTGATGTCACCCAAATCCATGTTGCGTAGCTCAGTAGCAGTATCACCTTTGAGCGATTTTGCTGAGGGTACACGCTTCCAAGAAACCATCGGAGATACATTTGTTGAACCGAAAAAGGTAAAACGTGTGTTGTTATGTACAGGTAAACTTTATTGGGAGTTGGCCGAAAAACAACAGAAAGATAACCGCAAAGACGTGGCTATTATCCGTATTGAGCAACTACATCCTTTTCCTAAAAAACAGGTAGAAGCTCTTTTGGCTCAGTACAAAAAAGCCGAAGTAGTATGGATACAAGAAGAACCCGAAAATATGGGATATTGGTCGTATATCCTGCGTGAGTTTCCCGAAATCGGTTTAGGAAAAGTCATTGCTCGCAAGGCAAGTGCTTCGCCTGCCACAGGCTACATGAAGATACATGCCAAAGAGCAAGCCGAATTGATTGAACAAGCTTTTACATTGGATTAACAACAGATAAAGAATACAAGAACAATGTCACAGATTGAGATAAAAGTACCTACCGTAGGAGAATCTATCACCGAAGTAACGATTGGCTCTTGGGTAAAAAAAGAAGGGGATGCAGTCAAACGCGATGAGATCATTTGTAGTTTAGACTCTGATAAAGCCTCTTTTGAAGTCGTCTCAGAAGCTGATGGTATCCTGCACATCAAAGCCCAAGAAGGTGAAGTGTTACCTATCGGAAGTTTGATTTGTACTATCGAAACCGTAAGCAATGGCGTAGCCACGCCACCACCATCTCCAGTAACTACACCTGCTCCAGCACCTGTAGTGGCGGCGGCTGTCACCACCAAAGTGGTAGAGATGAAAGTGCCAACCGTAGGCGAATCTGTGACCGAAGTGACCATTGCCAACTGGAACAAAAAAGATGGCGATATGGTACAATTGGATGAAGTTTTGTGTGAATTAGAATCGGACAAAGCAACGTTTGAACTCCCCGCAGAAGCTGCTGGTACGCTTCGTATCGTAGCAGAAGCAGGATCTACATTGCCTATTGGAGCTACTATCTGCCGCATTGAAGTAGGAAGTGGTATTAGCCAACCAGTGGCTGTGAGTCAGCCAGTAGTAACAGAAACAGTAGCTCAACCAGCAACTACAGCAAACTATGCTTCGGGGCATCCTTCACCTGCTGCCGCTAAGATTTTAGCCGAAAAAGGAATGGACGCTTCTGCAGTGGCAGGTACGGGTGTAGGGGGGCGTGTTACCAAAGAAGATGCTGAAAAAGCACAACCCAGTGCGAAGCCAGCCACAAGTGCTCCACAGCCAGTAGCTACACCAACTCCCGCAGCTACACCAACCCCAGCGAGTAGTCCGAAAGCAGGCCAGCGTCGGGTAAAAATGACGTCCTTGCGTAAGACTATTGCACGCCGTTTGGTGGCAGTGAAAAACGAAACGGCCATGCTTACCACTTTCAACGAAGTGGACATGAAGCCAATTATGGACTTGCGAGCCAAATACAAAGATAAATTCAAAGACAAACACGGCGTAGGTCTGGGCTTTATGTCTTTCTTTACGAAAGCGTGTGCCGTAGCCTTGCTTGATTTCCCAGTGGTGAATGCTTATATTGATGGAGATGAGATTGTTTACAATGATAGTGCTGATATTGCCATTGCCGTTTCGACAGAGCGAGGTTTGGTAGTACCAGTCGTACGTAATACTGAACAATTGTCGTTTTCTCAAATCGAAAAAGAAATCATTCGTTTGGCAGGATTAGCTCGTGAAAACAAGTTGACCATTGACCAAATGACGGGAGGGACATTTACTATTACTAACGGTGGCATTTTTGGTTCGATGCTTTCTACGCCTATTATCAACGCACCACAATCGGCTATTCTCGGAATGCACAACATTGTTGAGCGCCCTGTAGTAGTAAACGGTGAAATCGTTATTCGTCCTATTATGTACGTTGCACTCAGCTATGACCACCGTATTATTGACGGTAAGGATTCAGTAAGTTTCTTGGTACGTGTAAAACAAATTTTAGAAGACCCAACACGGTTGCTTTTGGAGGTGTAATAAAATCCATGCTAATGCAAAGACGCTTGAAAGGGCGTCTTTGCTGTTTTTGAAATAAGTGATGGACTCAAAATATGAAATAATTATTTATTGGAGTCAGGGAAATGATGCATTTTTAGCTGAGATTCCTGAGTTAAAGGGCTGTGTAGCACATGGAATAAGCTATGAAGAGGCCTTGAAAAATGTCAATCAAGTAGCTGTTGAATGGCTAAAAATAGCTTTAGAAGAGGGCTGGAATATTTCCGAACCTAAAGGAAGATTAAATTTTGCTTAATTGTCAATTAAAACAGTAATATAACTCACCATGCAATACGACGTCATTGTAATCGGTTCAGGGCCAGGGGGCTATATATGTGCTATTCGTTGTGCACAATTAGGTCTAAAAACGGCCGTTATCGAAAAATATAAGACCCTCGGAGGTACTTGCCTCAATGTGGGCTGTATTCCTTCCAAAGCATTACTCGATTCCTCAGAGCATTATTATAATGCTTCCCACTCTTTTGCTGAACACGGCATCCAACTCGAAAATCTTAAAGTGGATTTTGCGCAGATGATAGCGCGTAAAGCCGAGGTAGTGAGCCAAGTATGCAAAGGAGTTGAGTTTTTGATGAAGAAAAATAAGATTGATGTTTATCAGGGCATGGGCTCTTTTGTGGACAAAAATACCGTAAAAGTGACCAAAGAAAGTGGTGATATTGAAATAATTACGAGCAAAAATATTGTCATTGCCACGGGGTCTAAACCATCTTCTTTACCAGGTGTTGTGATTGATAAAAAGCGTATCATCACTTCTACCGAAGCCTTGACTTTACAAGAAATTCCCAAACACCTGATTGTGATTGGCGCAGGAGTCATTGGTGCGGAATTAGGTTCAGTATATGCCCGTATCGGAGCCAAAGTGAGTTTTATTGAATACGCCCCTGCCATGATTCCTACCATGGACGGAACGATGGGCAAAGAACTCCTCCGGACAGTAAAAAAACTCGGAGCTGGTTTTTATTTTAGTCATAAAGTAAAGACCGTAGAAAACACGGGCGATGAAGTAGTAGTAACAGCAGAAAATCCCAAAGGTGAAATCGTCACCTTCAGAGGCGATTATTGCTTGATGAGTGTTGGTCGTCGGCCTTATACAGACGGCTTGGCACTCGAAAATGCAGGTTTGGTTGCCGATAATCGAGGGAAAATAGAAATAGACGAACATACACTTCAAACCAAAGTACCGAATATTTATGCTATTGGTGATGTGATTCGGGGGGCAATGTTGGCGCATAAGGCCGAAGAAGAAGGGGTTTTTGTAGCTGAAACAATCGTAGGCCAGAAACCTCATATCAATTACTTATTGATTCCAAACGTAGTTTACACTTGGCCCGAAGTCGCGGGGGTAGGTTATACTGAAGAAGAATTGAAATCAAAAGGAATTTCATATAAATCAGGTTCGTTTCCATTCAAAGCCCTTGGACGCGCCCGTGCCAGTATGGATATTGACGGAACCGTCAAGGTATTGGCCGATAAAGAAACTGATGAAATTCTGGGCGCACACATCATTGGTCCTCGCGCTGCTGATATGATTGCCGAAGCTGTTGTAGCGATGGAATACCGCGCATCTGCTGAAGATGTGAGCCGTATGTCGCACGCACACCCCACTTACACCGAAGCTTTTAAAGAAGCTTGTTTGGCCGCTACAGGCAATCGCGCTTTGAAGGCTTAACAAAAATAAAACCTATAAGGTATTGACAGCGACGATTCGCAGACATAATAGGTTGATTAA
>JBDHXS010000587.1:0-4273 GCA_039810845.1 Runella sp.
AAGGGAGACTATCAATTGCAATGATACTCTGTCCCCATGTGAAGGCAGTATTAAACAAAAAAAGCAAAAAAATAATCAGACCATTTCTCATTACAACAGTAGGTTGTATGCTACTTTAAAAGCCCCAATAGGTATTTTCCGTATCCACTCTTTAACAACGGTTGTGCTATTTCACGGAGTTTGTCGGCAGTGATAAAGCCCATGCGATAAGCTACTTCTTCGATACAACCGATTTTAAGTCCTTGTCGCTCTTCGATGACGTGTACAAACTGACCAGCTTGCATCAGCGACTCAAACGTACCTGTATCCAACCAAGCCGTTCCACGATTCAGAACTCCTACTTTGAGTTTTCCGCGCTCCAAATACACGCGGTTGACATCCGTAATTTCTAATTCACCACGAGGGCTCGGCTTGATATTTCTCGCAATTTCAACTACGTCATTATCATAAAAATACAACCCTGGTACCGCATAGTTTGATTTGGGATTTTGAGGCTTTTCTTCGATAGAAAGTACATTAAAGTCTTTATCAAATTCTACTACTCCATATCTCTCGGGGTCTTGTACCTGATAGGCATATACCACACCTCCTTCGGGGTCGTTGTTGGCTTGAAGGAGTTTGCTGAGGCCACTACCATAAAAAATATTGTCTCCTAAGACAAGCGCGACTTTGTCGTCACCAATAAAATCTGCACCAATGATAAACGCTTGCGCTAAACCATCAGGACTGGGCTGCTCAGCATAGGTAAACTCGCACCCAATTCGTTTGCCGTCTCCGAGTAATTTTTGAAAATGCGGCAAATCGTGCGGAGTAGAAATAATCAAAATTTCGCGAATACCCGCCAACATCAGAATTGAGAGTGGGTAGTATATCATGGGCTTGTCATAGACAGGCATTAATTGCTTGCTTACGGCCAATGTAAGCGGGTGTAAACGAGTGCCAGAACCTCCAGCCAAAATAATTCCTTTCATTGAGACAATTTCTGTTTGTTTATCTCCCAAAAATAGGCATTTCGTTTGGAAAGGCATGATAAAAATGAAGCCCGTCACTAAGGCGGGCTTTAACAGAAACCTAAAAAATGTCAAATCATCAGTCATTTACAGAAATAGAACCTGAACTCGCTCTCATCGTAACGAGTGTTCCGCCTCCATTCAATTTGCCGTTTACGCGATCTTTTTCCTTTGTTCCGTTAAAATTACTCAAATCTCCTACATTGACACGGTTAGCTCGTAAGTCCAAATCCAAGCCTTTGTTGAGCGGCATCTGAACGTGAATTCCACCTGCTGAAGTAGAAAGGTCAAGGTATTTACCCAAAGAAGTGATTTCAGCATGAATTCCTCCAGCACTTGTAGAAGCTTTGAGCGAGGCTGCTACATCTGTCAGACGAATAGAGCCGCCCGAAGTAGAAGCTACCAATTCACCTTTGATATCTCCGCCCCTGATACTCCCACCGCTGGTACTTGCTCTTACATTTCCGTTCATTTGATTGAGGCTAATGCTTCCACCTGATGTCACCAATTTGATGTCACCCTTGCAGGCATCGGCTTTGATACTTCCGCCACTCGTAGCCAAATCGAGTTGATCATGGCAATTAGCCAAATGAATGCTTCCGCCAGAAGTACGGCCTTTGACCGTTCCACTCAAATCATCCAAATGAAGGCTGCCACCGCTGGTTGAAAAGTTTTGATTTCCTGATAGTTTCGCCAATTTGATGCTACCGCCGCTGGTGGCTAAGTCGGTTGTAGTTTTTTCAGGAACGGTGATTTTGAACGAAATACTCAAGGACTTTTTCCAATCCCAGTTATCATTTTCGTTTTTACGTTTGGATTTGCAAACAAGTGTTTCGCCTTCCATAGCTACTGTTAACTCGTACTCTTTGAGGCGCTCTTCGGTTTCTTCTTTGCTCAATTCCGATTTTCCGTTCCAATTGTTGGCACGAATATAGACTTCTACTTTGGCTTCTCCGCTTTGGCCAGCTACATTGATACTTCCTCCCGAAGTACGGACATTGAGTGCTTTAATGGCAGAGGCATTAAATGTTTTGGTCATGTAAGGCTTTTCGTCACTGTTTTGAGCCAAAGTGACGAGTGCTACTAAAAACAGAGTTAATGAGGATAGGATGGTTTTCATGGTCGTGTTAATTTGTGTTTTTCTTAAAGATGCAAACCAGCATTAACACGTTGCATAAGTTCCTATTTTTTTATCACTATGACCAATACTAATTAAGATGAAAGGGGGTTTTTGAATCTTTGTTAATGATTTTTGAACTATAAATGAGTCCGAGTATTAGGATACCAACAACAATTGCACTGGCAATTTGAAGCGTAGAAAGAAGGTTGAAATAATAGGCTTCGGTATGCGAGTTTTTCATCAATTCTTTTCCTACTACAGATTGTATTTTGGTCAACTCACCGAGTTGTTTAATAGATTTTTCAAAAATTAAACTTCCCTGAGTATAGAACAAATCTCTACTCGCCTCATCTGACGAATTCACCCCCAGTTGAATAATTGTCTTTTCTAACGCGGCATAAGCTTGAATATTTTTCTTAAAAGCACCCAGACTTTTAACCTCTTCTTCTACCAAAGATGTTTGCTCAAATGCAGTAATAAGCGAGTCCATTTTTTTGCTGTGTGCATTAAGTTGAATCGCAATATGGGGCAGTTCTTCCGTATTTTTGTTTGACAGGGCTTTCTCCAAAAGTAATCTTTTGGAATACAGGTGCTCACTCAAATATACAATATCAATGGCGGGTATCAATCGGTCTTCATAAATCGAGGAGAAAGATTGGTCAATAGAATCCATACTGCTTTGAGATATAAAGCTATTGAGCATAATAAATACCATAATGCCACTAAGCAAAAACGCAGCTTTGAGTTTTTGCTGAATTACGAATGACCATTTCATAGGGTTGGTGTCAAGAGAAAGCTTATTTACAGAAACTTAACGAATGTAAATAAAAACTTTCCCTTCCCCAACTTTTCAAGGAGTGAAAATCAATTTATGATGACACAAGGATTAGTGAGTAAAATAATAAACCGCAATTCCCGACAAATACCCAATAAGCGCATATCCTGAAATTCGTTTCAAATACCACAGAAAATCTATTTTCAGGATACTCATTGACGCTACACCCGCTGCTGAGCCAATGATAAGAATACTGCCACCTGTTCCAGCACAGTAGGCCAATAGATTCCAAAAATCGTGGTCGGCAGCAAACTCAGTCATAGGATACATACCCATTGCAGCTGCAACCAACGGTACGTTGTCCACAATGGCCGAAAGAAGCCCTATCGTTGTATTGATAATATAAATATTGCCAAAAGTTTGGTTGAGTAGCGTAGCCATCTGACGCAAATGTCCAGAGGTATTTAACGCACCAACGGCCAACAAAATGCCCAAGAAAAACAGAATACTTGGCGTGTCAATGCGGTGCAACATAGCTGCCACTGAAAACCCTTGTTTGGTTTCTGGCTCTTTGCCCCGGTGTAAAAACTCTGTAAAGTACCACAAAAGTCCCACTGACAGCAAAATACCCAAATAAGGAGGATAGTGGGTAACAGCCTTAAATACAGGTACAGAAAGTAGCCCTACCCCGCCCAAAACAAACATCAAGTTACGCTCTAAAGCGGTCGTTTGTGAATGAGCTTTTTGTTCACTTTCCGATTGTTTGGGAGATTCAATATTTCCTTTCAAGAAATAAGAGGCGGCTAAAAGAGGAACTAAAAGACTAACCACAGATGTAAGAAACAGTGTTTTCATAACAGGTACAGTAGTTACTTGCCCCCCAATCCAGAGCATAATCGTAGTCACATCACCAATGGGCGACCAAGCTCCCCCAGCATTGGCAGCTATGATAACAAACCCACCAAAGAGCCAGATATTTTCTTTGTCTTTGATGATTCGGCGCAGCAGCGCACACATGATAATAGCCGTAGTCATGTTGTCTAAGCCCGCCGAGAGAAAAAACGTAACCCACGAAATAATCCAAAGCAATTGAACGCGATTGGCTGTGCCTATGCGGTCGGTAATGGCTCGAAAACCATCGTGAACATCCACCAATTCTACGATGGTCATAGCCCCCAACAAGAAAAACAAGATGCCCGCAATTTCGCCCAAATGCTCAAAAAGGGCTTCGTCCAAAAAATGGTGAGCATCGGGAGGCGAGGCAAGGGCATTCCTGTAATCCTCAAAGTTTTTAAGGGAAAGTTGCGCAAGATAACTGGTGGGCTCTTTTTTTATAGGCTTAGAGGATGGGACAAGATGGGCGAGGTT
>JBDHXS010000588.1:0-4271 GCA_039810845.1 Runella sp.
TCAAGGCTCTTTTAGTGAGGTTTGAATTCTCAGTTAGAAACTGGATGTCGTTGCATTTTATCGCATTTTCAGTCATTTTCTTACGCAAAATCAACAAAAAAAAGAAAGTTTAAACAGCTTCGAAGTCAACTCAGCAACGTGATGATGAAGAAAACTTATTTTTTAAACATAGAACAAAGGAAGATGTGTCTTTATAGGTACAAATAAACCAATAAACTAATATGTTTAAACAATTTCTTTCCGTCATGCTTCTTTTTGCTGCGGTACTATCGGCTTCGGCTCAAGACACGCGCTGTTACGAAACCCGTATTTATTACACCCATCCTGGGCGCTTAGAGGCTCTTTTGGCTCGTTTTCGTAACCATACAACCAAAATATTTGAAAAACATGGTATGACAAACGTGGGTTATTGGATTCCTTTACACGAAGACAATAAGCTCATTTATGTGCTTTCGTACCCCGACCGCGCAGCTCGCGATGCTTCATGGAAAGCTTTTGGAACCGATCCCGAATGGAAAAAAGTACAGTCTGAATCTGAATTAGATGGTAAAATCGTGGCGAAAGTAGAAAGCATTTTTATGAAAGCAACTGATTTCTCACCCAAAATTAAATCGTCGAAAAGCAAAAAAGAACGCGTATTTGAACTACGTACTTACACCACCAACACAGGTAAATTGTCCGATTTGTTGTCACGGTTTAGGAATCATACCCTCAAACTTTTCAAAAAACATGGCATGACCAATGTGGCTTATTGGACGGTAGATGGCAAGGATGATATCCTCATTTATATTTTGGCCCACCCCAGCGAAGAAGATGGCAAAAAAGCATTCGATGCCTTTCGTGCCGACCCTATTTGGATAAAAGCCCGCGATGAGTCAGAGAAAAACGGAAAATTAGCATCAAAAGTGGAATCAGTCTATATGAAAGCAACAGATTTCTCAACGATAAAATAAATCATTTATCTTATGCGTAAATCAATTTCTGGCCTTTTGCTTTTAATATTGTTTAGTTGCCATACTTCACAAAACTCTGATAACCAAGCCAATGTTGATTCAACAGCCACTACCCCAGACAGTTCTGGAGTTGTGGCTAAGAAAGATTCATTAAGTCTATATTTGCCCGACATCAAGGAATCATTGCCCGAAGCCCAAACGGTAGAAGTAAAAGACGACCCCGTATTTTTTAAAGCAAAATCGTACAAGGCGATTCCTTTACAAACTGTTCTGGAGAAGTTTCTACCTGCCTATAAGAGTTTAGACATTAAACAAACTCAAATTGTATTTGAATGTGAAGATGGCTATAATCCGTCTATGTCGTTGGAAAAAGTGCTGAGCAAAAAATCATTTTTAGCTATTTCTGATGTAGAAGCACCCAAAGGACAGGATTGGGTCAATCCCAAAAAGGGTGATCACGAAATGAAAATAGCACCGTTTTACATTGTTTATACCGACGTACCTGCCAAAGATGTCACTTTCAAATGGCCTTATAATCTGGTCAAAATCAGCTTGTCGGCCGCCTCAAAAGAATTGGCGGTGTTGTTTCCTAAAGACGATGATACGCAGGTAAAAGGGTTTGAATTGTTCAAGGTCAACTGTTTGACATGCCATTCGCTCAATAAAGTAGGTGGCAAAATGGGTCCAGAACTCAATTATCCAAAAAGTATAACTGAATACTGGCAAGTAGATCAAATCAAGCAATTTGTAAAAGCCCCTGCTTCGTTCCGAAACGAGTGCAAAATGCCTGCTGTTACTCACTTAACGGATAAAGAATTAGACGAAATAGTCAATTATTTGAAGTACATGGCCAAGCACAAAGTGTAGAAAATCAGAACCGAATCCACGATTCAGGCAATAAGTCGTTGGTATCAAATCGCTTCGTAGAAAACCATGTCTGCGGAGCGATTACTATTTTATCTGGCTGTTGATTCAGCCATGCGCCCCACCAGCTAAAAGTGCTATTGGCAATAATCTGATATCCACAAGATGCCATCAACCACAAATCTTCTTGTGCAGAATTTCCTTCTACGAAATGCGTTGGAAAATCAATTTTGAAGTTGGCCTTTGCCCATAGGATGTCGTCTGAGAAAACAAAAAAGACAGGGTTAGAAATGAATTTCACCAAATATTGTATGGCTTTTTGATAATATTCCGCCTCGCATGGTTTGAAGTAACGATTTGCTTTAGAGTTGGTTACATAATCTCCCCGCCGAATGTGTACACTCACAGAATTACATTGGGTTACACACTCTTTTAGTACTTCGTAGGCATTAGAAAACCAAATCTTAGGATTCAAATCTTCTCGAATGACATCTGCAATGTCTATAAAATACTTTTCTGACTGCCAATATCCATTAAGATAAACAGCATCTTTGAGTGATAAAACAGGTGCATAAAAGTGAAAGTGCGGTTCTACAATAGCTTTTTGAGAACCTAAAAATGGAACAAAGCCACCCCAACGCCCCCTCAATCGGTTGATTTCATCTTTGGTGGCCAAAGTAGCCTTGATGTTGAAGTTGTCCAAACTGTACGTTCTGTATGTCCAGCTATTTACTTTACTGAGCAAAGAAATGTCCAATTTTAGCTCTGCCTGATTCAAAAAGGCTAAATGTCGCCCCAAAGCATACTGAAAAAGTTGATTTCCCAAGCCTCCTCGAAGTTGTACAATAATCATATTCGCTTAGGCATCCTGAATGAGACTATTCTGTATTAGATTATGATATTGCCTCACAATTCTCTCCCAATTATACTTTTTCAAAGCAGTTTTTTTACCAGTTTTCCCCAGCAGTTCCCGAAGTAGAGATCCTTTCAAAAGCCATTGCAATTTCTTTTTAAAATCAGCTTTGCTTTTGAAACAAATCCCGCCCTCCAACTCAGAGACGACTCCCACATCCCGACACAAAAAAGGTAAACCTACTGACATGGCATCCAACAACATCAAAGGCTGAACTTCTGTATAAGTAGTTGATAAAAAAACAGTTGCTTCATAATAAGCTGCCTGCAATTCCTCTTCACTCAGTTTTTCAAATAAGAAAATAGTCTTGTCTAAATGTTCACCAACCTGTTTTTTTAGTCGGTCAGAAAAGGCATTAAACTCACTACCAACCAACACCAAAGCCGTATCCATTAACCCTAAATCCATAAACCAATCCACCAACTCTCGTTGGCCTTTGGTGGGTTGAAAGTTGGAGA
This sequence comes from Runella sp., assembly GCA_039810845.1. Lineage (GTDB taxonomy): Bacteria > Bacteroidota > Bacteroidia > Cytophagales > Spirosomataceae > Runella. The sequence goes on from JBDHXS010000588.1 coordinate 3,189, forward strand.
CACAAAGTAGAATTTTAGATGACGTTATATTATTTTTTACTCTAAAATTTAAAGGAGATTCCTTATAAAAAGTAGGCCGCGCTCCGTTGGGGATAATCGAATAATTACTCATGTTTAGCTTTTTAGCCAGTATCATATCCGACATTCGCTGTTGCTCTAGCTTAGGACTTAAAAACACAAAATGGTCGAATCGAGCCATTTTTTCTCGAAAACGTAAGGCTTCTATGCGATTTCGCAGCCACCAAAGCCAGCCTTTTATCCCTCCCAAACGCACATTGAAGTTGGTTCCATGACTTACCAAAATTGCTTTCCCTATCAGCGGCAAAACTGGAATCGCCCAATCGGACACCCAATTGTGCCAACCATGAAAAAAAATCACTTCTGCCTCTGAGGATTTCAAAAACAATTGATAATCAACTTTTTCATCCACAAATACCACTTTAAAGGGAAGGTTTACCTGAGGAACACCCCGCGTAATTACTGTAATATCATATCCCAATTGATGCAACCCTATCGCCTGCTGATAAGCTGCCTGTGCCACCCCGTGTTGTTCGGGATAGAAACCAAAAACTGCGATGAGGATTTTTTGAGACAAGAGATTAAGGCGTCTATTCGAGTCCATTGCGACAATCTTTGTGTCCATTGCGGTTAAAAATGTGTAACCACAATAAACGCAATAGATTCACCAAAGACGCGAGGTATTGATTAAGCAATAAACTGATTATAAATGATTTTTCCAAAATTTCAATTCTTCTTCAATAAAATGGTTCACTAAATCGGTGTACATTTTTTCGATAGCATCTGGATTGAGTCCTTCTTCGGTAGCCCATTCTCTACGCTGCAAAAGCATCGCCTTAAACCGTTCGGGGGCTTTTACGCCCATTTCGGAAGTTTTAAATTTGGAAGCGGCCTTTACATATTCAAATCGCTGTCCAATTAATCTAATGACTTGGTGATCAATCGCATCTATTTCAATGCGAATCTCTGTCATATTTTCACATTCTTCAGGGAGTTTCATCTTGTTTTTCGTCTGTTTCTTAGGCCAATTATTACATTTTTTTGTACAAAAAATAAGGAATGTTG
>JBDHXS010000589.1:0-4271 GCA_039810845.1 Runella sp.
TTTTTATGTCAGAAACTACACCTTCACGTCACCCCAACGGCCTTTATCTCCTCTTCGCAACCGAAATGTGGGAACGGTTTTCCTACTATGGAATGCGCGCAATTTTGGTTTTATACCTAACAAAAGCGCTTTTTTTCGATAAGGCCATGGCTTCTAATATATACGGAGGTTATGTTGGTTTGGTTTATATGACGCCCCTCATTGGCGGGTTCATTGCCGACAGGTATTGGGGAAATCGACGTTCCATCCTGACGGGAGGTATCTTGATGGCATTGGGGCAGTTTGTACTCTTTTTCTCATCGCTTTTACGCCCTGAAACTGCCGCAGAAGGTATGAGCCCTTTTGCAAGTTTATTACTTTTTTTGGGGTTAGGGTTAATGATTACGGGAAATGGGTTTTTCAAGCCTAATATTTCTTCGATGGTAGGAACTCTTTATGGTCCAGGCGACCGTCGTCGAGATGCGGCTTACACCATTTTCTACATGGGTATTAATTTAGGCTCATTTCTTGGCAACCTCGTTACGAGTGTTTTTGGGGATACAGGAAACCCTAACGACTTCAAATGGGCTTTCTTGGCGTGTGGATTTGCTATGCTGCTTGCAACAATTACGCTTTGGTGGGGACAAAACAAATACCTATTTTCATGGGATGGCAGCCCCGTGGGAGTCACACCAGCAGATTCTCCAGGGGTGAAAAAAGTATATTTTTGGCTTCCTGCTCTACTTTTAGCTTCTCTTGGCATTATGTACATCGATGCCTTTGTTACTAATATTATTTTCCCCTTTTTAATCCTTTCGGCATTGGTGATTGCTTATCTTGTATTTGCAGATAAGTCACTTAATCGAATCGATCGTGAAAAAGTAGCGGTTATTTTTATCATTTCATTCTTCGTTATCTTCTTTTGGGCTACCTTTGAACAAGCCCCTGCTTCCCTTACGTTTTTTGCAGACGAACAAACCAATCGTGACCTTTTTGGATACACTGTCCCTCCTAGCCTTTTCCAAAACCTCAATGGCTTTTTCATCGTTACTTGCGCTCCTTTAATGGCCTTTTTGTGGGGATTTTTAGGCAAAAGAAATTCCGAGCCTTCTTCGCTTTACAAAATGGCCATTGGTTTATTTTTGGTAACGTTGGGCTATGTCGTCATTGAAATTCCCGTTAAAAGCCTTGTGCCTGGCATCAAAGTAAGCATGTTTTACTTAGTAGCGCTCTACCTACTCCACTCAATTGGTGAGCTTTGTCTATCTCCTATCGGATTATCTCTTGTCAATAAACTTTCTCCTCCCAAATACGTATCGCTCATGATGGCCGTGTGGTTTTTAGCTCCTGCCATCGCCAACAAAGCCGCAGGCATGATTTCGGCCCTTTATCCTGAGCCAGGTAAAACTACCCATTTTTTAGGCATTGAAATTCACAATTTATATGAGTTTTTCCTCATTAATGTAGCCCTTTCAGGTACTGCTTCACTTGTATTATTTATATTAGCTGGTCGTTTAAGCAAAATGATGCACGGAGCCAAATAATATGACAAAAAAGGAGCTACGCAAACTGTTCAAAGAACGCCGTGTGGCCTTGTCACCCACCGAAACAGCCGCGCAAAGTCAAGCCATTGCGCGGCTGTTTTTTGCTTCTTTTCCTGTGGCTGGCTTCCAAGCAATTCATTTCTACTTGCCCATCCGTCGTCAAAACGAGGTAGATACCTTCCCCATCATTGATACCCTTCAACAAAAGTTTCCCCGTACCAGTATCATCGTTCCGCGCAGCCTTCCCGAAACGGGCGAAATGGAGCATTATCTGTGGACACCCGACATCGAACTGTTCACAAATCAGTGGGATATTTTAGAACCAAACCCCGACACTTCCCCCCTTTTTCCTTTGTCAAAGATAGATTTGGTGATTATTCCGCTTTTAGCCTTTGACCACCAAGGCAATCGGGTTGGGTATGGGAAAGGGTTTTATGATCGTTTTTTAGCACAGTGTCGCTCCAATGTCCTCAAAGTAGGGGTGTCTTTTTTTGACCCTGTAGAAACCATTACCGATGCCGACGCCTTTGATGTTCGTTTAGATTACTGCATCACTCCTACCAATGTATGGCAATTTTCATCCACGCCTTCGGTTTCAACAGACAGGCTTTGAATCACTTGCAACTCGGTAGTTGTTTGGTTTTGAGAAACCAAACACACAATTTGAAAAACCAAGTCCGTTTTGTTTTTTTGGCGTTGGTTTTTCTTTGGCTGCCTTTTTCCAATATTGCCCAAACCCTCACGGGAAATATCATTGACGACGCAACCAATCAGCCCCTACCTTTTGTCAATGTTTTTATCAGCAACACCACCAAGGGTACCCAAACGGATGTAAAAGGAAATTTTACGCTACGGTTACAAACTTCGGGCTACGTCAAAGTGGTGGCGTCGATGGTGGGGTTTAAATCGTTTGAACAAGAAGTTGTTTTACGTCCCGACGAAACCCGCCGTTTTTCGATTCGGCTCCAGCCCGACACCCGTTTTTTGTCAGAAGTGAAGGTGGCAGGCAAACGTGACAAGCAATGGAAACGACTCTACAAAGATTTCCAGCGTGAGTTTTTGGGACGTACCAAAAACGCCCGAAACTGCGAAATCAAAGGTCCTTATTTCATTGACCTGAGTCGAAAAAAACAAGTGCTTCATGCTACTTCATCACGTCCTTTTGAGATACACAACAAATCGCTTGGCTACGATATTGAATACCAATTAGAACAGTTTAACGCTACTACGACTACCTACGAATTTAGCGGCAAGTTGTTATATCGGGAAATGACGGCTAAAAATGATGCCCAACAAAAAGAGTGGGAGTTGGCCCGAAATGACGCGTATCGAGGCTCTATTTATCATTTTTTAAGGGCAGTAGCGCACAAAAAAAGTCAGTCGGAAGGCTTTCGAGTATATCTGGATACGGACACCACGACGCAGCGAATTTCCCGAAATCGGTATTTTAGGAACAATCGCCTCGTTGAAATTAATCCCGATACGTTGGCTTATACCGATGTGGCTTTGCAACGTGTGATTTTGCCAAACCGTAAGTACGAAATCCATTACCTCCATCGCCGCGACCCACAAAGTTGGTATTTCGACCTCAACCGCGAAGTCACTTGGCTGACCATCAAAGGAGCCGCATTTGCCTTTTCGTACGATGGGATTCTTGAAAATTCGTACCAAATTGAAACGGGTGGCAGCATGAGTAAAAAACGCATCGCGGATTTGCTTCCGAACGACTACCAACCCAACGACAGCCTGTCGTCAACGCTGCTTGAACAAGCTGGGCTGATTCCTTATTTTCAAAAACAAGAGAAGTTTCTTCTGCAACTCTCGCAATCGCACCTTGCACTGGGCGACACCCTTCACTATCAAGTAGATGTTATTGATGCTACTTCCCACCAATCTGTTCCCCAAACCATTGTGTATCTTGCCATTCGCAACGAAACTAAAGTAGTTTGGCAACAGCCTTTGTGGATAGAAAACGGACGACTTTCGGGGCATTGGGTGGTTCCTGATTCATTGCAGGGAGGTACTTACCAACTAATTGCATACAACAACTGGGCAAGGCATTTTGATGAGCGTTTCTGGGGACGAAAATCTTTTCAGGTCATCGACGCCTCTGCTTTACCTACCAAAAACGATTCGACCAATCTGGCATTTTTTCCCGAAAGTGGGCATTTAATCGCAGAACTACCCAATCGAGTCGGGGTTCGTAGTTTTACCAAATCTGGTGCTCCTGTGGCGATTGATGGTTGGGTTCTCAACGCCACCAACGATACCCTGATGGCATTTAAAACCAACGGGCAGGGGTACGGCAACTTCTTTATCATGCCTCCCTCTATCCAGCCCCTTCGAGCTAAATTAAGCAATGGAGACGAAGCCAATCTCCCCGCTATTCGGCCCAAAGGCTACGTCACGCTGATCAAGGAGGCGCTCGCCGAGAAGCACAAGGATCTCGGCATCGAGATCATCGGCGCGGGCATTAGCGGCAACAAGGTCCCCGACTTGCAGAAGCGTCTGGACAAGGACGTGCTCGCGAAGAAGCCCGCGATCGTCGTCATCTACATCGGCATCAACGATGTGTGGCACGGGCTCAAGGACCCGAGCAAAGGCACCTCGAAAGAAAAGTATGAAGAAGGACTGAAGGAGATCATTGAGAAGATCAAGAAGTCGGGGGCGCAGGTGATCCTCTGCACCCCGACGGTGATCGGGGAAAAGCGGGACGGCACCAACATGGGCGATAAGCCTCTCGACGAG
>JBDHXS010000590.1:0-4260 GCA_039810845.1 Runella sp.
TTGAATGATTGTAAGGAGCAGGAATGGCCTGCGGATGATAGTCGTACAGACGTGGACAGAACGAACAAACCACAAATGCCTTTGTCTCAAATGTTTGGTGCACTGGCGGCGGTTGATGAATCCGACCAGTTATAGGTTCAAAATTATGAATCGAAAACCCATAAGGGAAATTATATCCATCCCAACCGACCACGTCAAACGGATGCGTAGGGTAGAGGAGTTCGTACAAAACACCCTGTTTTTTTATTTTTAGGATAAAATCGCCCTTTTCGTCGTGCGTTTCGAGGTCTTGGGGGAGTTTGTAATCCCGCTCACAAAAGGGCGAATGTTCAAGCAATTGACCAAACCAATTTCGATACCTTTTTGGGGTGTAAATGGGGTGAAACGACTCGGCAAACAAAATCCGATTGTCAGTGCCATCGAAGTCAATTTGGTAAATCATGCCCCTCGGAATGACCAAATAATCGCCGTATTCAAATGGGATATTCCCCAGTTGTGTCCGTAAAGTCCCCGTCCCTTGGTGGATAAAAAGTAACTCGTCGGCATCGGCATTTTTGTAAAAATAGGAGCGGAGCGATTGACGCGGTGCCGCTAAGCCAATGTGAACATCAGCATTTGCCAATAACACCTTGCGGCTTTCTAAAAAATCATCCTCAGCGGGAAGTTGAAACCCTTTCAACAGACGAGGCTTGATACTTTTTGAAACCGCAATTTTGGGATTTACATCGGTTTCGGACAAAACCTCACGAATCATCGTGGGACGATGCACGTGGTACATCAGCGCCGACATCCCATCAAAACCGATGGTGCCAAACAACTGTTCGTAATACAACCCACCGTCGGGCTTACGAAACTGCGTATGCCGTTTGGGAGGAATTTTTCCGAGTTTGTGGTAAATAGGCATGTTATGATGAAGTTGGAATACAGTTCTTAACAACCATTGCCAGCATTTCTTGGGCTGCCGAAACTGACGCTGGCTCAATTCCTTCAAGTGCTTTTTGACGAATTTGGGGTACTAATTCCGTCAATTTTTCGATGGTTTCAAGCCCTTTTTCAGTAATGGTGAGTTGAAACATCCGCCGATTGGTGGGATGAATGTCACGCTCTAAAAAACCATTTTGAACCAATAATTCAATAATCCGAGTCACCGAAGCTTTGTCTTTGAAGACTTTCTCGGCAATGTCATTTTGGGTACAGTCAGGATTTTCGGCGACTGTATTTAAAATCAACCATTGGTCAAGGGTAATATCAAACCCGTTGATTTTGAATTGGTTTTGAAAAAACTGACGATAGATTTTGACGGTTTTTTCTAAATTGTAGAAAAAGGAGGTCGTTAATTTTTTCATTGATTTTAAATTGTTGTAACAAATATATTTAAAATCAATAGTTGATATATCAATTATTGGTAAAAATATTTTAGAAACCCTGAAAACAAGAATTAATGGCGATGGAGAAAGAAGGACTGTTCAACAGGCTGTGCTGATTTGATTTTGCCAGCAATACCGTATTGCCACGCCACAACAGTAACTTTTACGGGGTATTTTGTCTTGGGAGGGATTTTTGTGAATACCAGTTGATTGCCAGATATAAAAGCAGGGCCTTCCTTTACGTAAAAGTCCATGGGCAAATTGGTGGAACTTGTGGCGTGTAGTGGAATGAATTTTGGAGTTTTGGATAGGCTGGGTATAGCTTCAAAATCAATTCGTTGATTAGCCCCCTCGGTATTTTTTATTGGAAATTTGAGTTCAACCTGCTGAATCACCGATTTGAAATGATTGTCACCTTCATTGTGCGCTAAGAGCCAAATCGCGTTGCTTCGTTTAGGGTTCAAAAACCCCATTCGGTAAAAACTTAGCCTAAAAGTTGTATCATTTATTTTTTGGACTGGCCCACAAATACGGTCAATTGTCAACAAAGATGTCGCGTGTTGTGAAGTAGGTTTTATTTTGGACGTATCTGTAAAAAAAGGTTTTAAATAAAAGGTGATGCCATCGTTTGCGGGTTTAAATGTAAGACTGAATTGCCCATGTGATTTGGAGGGTTTTAGGGTATCGGCGTTTTGGATAAACCCTAAGTATTGATTTTTCTTTCCCCGTGGATGTGCATAATAGGCTTCGGTGGCTCGCGCCATTTCTCCATCAAAACACCACGACGCCACGCTTTTATCGCCACTGAATTGAGAATGCGGGGCAGGTTTTGCAGTTGGAGGGGTATTGGGGCGCCAGCGGTCGATAAGCCATCCTTGCTGTGGGTCAATGAAACGAAGACCGTTTTTGGAAAGGCGATAGTTGGCCGCTTTTTTGATAAAAAATGCGATATAGTCAACCATTCGTTGGTTATAGTCAAAGTGACCGTGGCCTGCGTCTGCAAAAAAGGTAATGGGGGTTTTAGGGTGTTTTTTTACGTAATTAAAACCAGGCTGAATACGGTCTTCCCACCATTCTACTTCGCTCATAATAAACAAACCTGGGATTCCTTCCACCGTCCGATTACCCCAATCGGGATTGGGTTTGCCACTTCCTGTAAGATGGGTGAGGGGAGAATCGCCTTTTATGGATACAATCGCCAAGGTTCGTGCGGGATTCCAAGCCCCGAAATTCCAAGGGAAGGAAGCATGGGCCGAATGCCCAATCGGGACAACAGGAGCGGTTGCTATCTCCTGATAACCAGACACGTCGGCCAATTGCTTCATCATGTTTTCAAATCCTTCGCCTGCCCCTTTATTGAAGTCGAAAACCATGTCTAAGCCTGGCGTTACCCAAATCGTAGCAAACCCAATTTCGCTCATTGACTGGCGGAATTTAGCGTTTTCTAGGATTCCTTCCTCTATCATATTGTGCATTCCCCACACTACGCCCTTTACTTTTTTGCAATTTTCAGGAATCCAGAGAAAAGCCGTGGGGTTATTATTTATCTCAGGATGTTTGTACCCATCCACTTTCACCGACCATTGCCAAACTTGGGCGTAAAGGGTCGTTTTTAATAAAAGTGTGATAAGATATAGGGAGATGATTCGTATATACATATTTACTTTAGCAGAGAAATCGGTTATATTTGTTAAAAAAAGCGCTACTATGACGGTTCAAACAGTATATGATGAAGTTGCTGATTTTATGGCAACGATGAATCCTGAAAAAGTAATAGCCTTCAAACCTTCTAAGGCTAATCAAAACCGACTTGATTTTTTATTGGATAAACAGAAAGAAACTACTTTAACCCACGAGGAAAAAAGCGAGTTAGAGCATTTTCTTATGCTGAATCGTATCATTGGGCTGGCCAAGGCACGTGCTTTGAGCCTTTTGTCAGCATGAAAAAGAGTGTTTCCAATCTCATCAAAAACCAAGTAGCGCTTCGAGCAAATTTTCGTTGTGAATACTGTCTGCTTCCTGAAAAACTTTCTTTCTTCAGCTTTCATATTGACCACATCAAAAGTGTGAAACATGGAGGTACTTCGCTTAGTGAGAATTTGGCCTATTGTTGTCCTGATTGCAATCACTTTAAAGGCACTGATATAGCCAGTTTTTTAGAAAATGATGTACTTGTTCGTTTTTTTAATCCTCGAAGAGATGAATGGCATGAGCATTTTGAGTTGTTGAATGGCACTATTCGCGGTAAAACTGATATTGGAAAGGCTACTGAGCGTATTTTCAAGTTTAATGAGCCTGATAGGCTTATTTTACGACGACAGTTCATTCTGCTGAAACAGTATCCTTGACAGACTCTACCTTGACACCTCCACCTCCACTTTCCCATCTTTCACTTCCGCTTTTATCTCTTTTTCATTGACAAACAATGACTTTGGATTCTCTGAAACTCGCAACTTAATGTGCATCAACGGTTGTCCATCCACTTCAACTTTCAATTGTTTCTTAGAATAATCAGCATTCAAAAACACCTTGGAAAGCGAATGCAAAAAGGTTTTTCCGTCTTTGCGCAAATAACTTCCATTGCTGACAAAAAACGAGGTCAAATTATCGGGATTTGAGCGGTCGGCTTTTTCGGGGAAAGTCACGGCGGTTAAATAGGCGTCGGTTTCCCAACCATTGATGACTGCATTGGCGTTGCGGTGCATAAGGCGGCCATCAGCGAGCAAATTGAGATAAACTTCCGTTATCGTTCCGTTTTGGGTAATCCGTATTCCCTGCCAGTTGTCGCCGCTTATTTTTTCGATTACGGGCAAATTGGTGCGTCCTGCGGCTCCATTAGCGCCCGATGAACCAACAAAAGTTTCGACAGCTTTATTGGTGTTATCCAACAATA